>NZ_KB906108.1:0-114057 GCF_000381185.1 Thioalkalivibrio sp. ALMg13-2
GGTTTCACCGTCGATGCTGATCCACAACTCGGCCTTGCCGACATCGACCCCGATCCGATGCGTTGCCATCATCACACCTCCCGAGCTAGCTTGGAGTTGTCTGTCGGGGCCTCACCGAACGCTGGCTTGCCATCTATCGTCGGTCCCGTGCCGATCGATTCCTTATCGGCGTTTAAGGTGAGGGGTGGGACGAACTCTCCTACCGTCTGTGCCACAGGCCAGATGCCGGCCTCGTCCCTCCACCCCGACAGACCCTTTCTAGGCCTGCCGGGGTTAAACATACAAGCCTGCTTGCAGGCGAAGGGCCCCCGCCAAAGAGCTTCGATCCTGACCAGGCTCGGTAGAATCGCGCGGACACCCGCCTACTGGTTGTCGGGGTGGGTCGGGTCGAGGGCGGCCAGCAAGGCCTCGTGCTCCAGTCGCGCATCCTCGATCTCGTCGAGCACGCCATCCACGTCGGGGGTCTCTTCGCTGTGCACAAAGTGCCCGGTCAGGGGTGTTTCCGGCGTCAGGTCACCGTTGGCGAACAGGTCCCACATCTCGTGGGCGTACTGCGTCTCCAGCAGCGTGGGGTCCGCGCGGCCGAAGGTTGTGCGCATGTTGTTCACGTCCCGCTGCAGCATGCGGAATGCGCTGTTGTTGCCGGCGGCGTTGACGGCCTGGGGGAGGTCGATGATGACGGGTCCGTGCGCGTCCACCAGCACGTTGTACTCGGACAGGTCGCCATGGATCAGGCCGGCGCACAGCATGCGCTGGATCTGGCGGATCATGAATGCGAACCACTCGCGTGCTGTCTCGGGGTCCAGCTCGACTTCGTGCAGCTGGGGCGCGGTGTTGCCGTCGGCGTCCAGCACCAGTTCCATCAACAGGACGCGGTCGAATACGCCGTAGGGGACGGGCACTCGAACGCCCGCGTCGGCAAGGCGGTAGAGCGCCTCGACTTCCGCGTTCTTCCACTGCGTCTCCTCGACCTCGCGGCCGTGACGCCCACGTCGGGCCATGGCCCGCGCATCGCGGCTGCCGCGGACCTTGCGGCCTTCCTGATACTCGGCCAGTTTGTGGAAGCCGCGATGCTTGGCTTCCTTGTACGCCTTGGCACAGCGTGTCGCGCCCCCGCTGCGGACGAGGTAGATGTTCGCCTCCTTGCCGCTTTGCAGCTGCCCGAGGACGGTATCAATGACGCCGTCTTCGATCAGCGGCTGGAGGATCTTGGGGATTTTCATAAGCGCGTACGGGGTTGGCGAAACGAAAGACGCCGACCTGGGGGAACCCCGGAGGCCGGCGTCGTGCGTTCCAAAACGGTTGGGTCAGGGCAGAAAGATCTTGGGTTTGCGCTTCTCCGCCTTGGCGGTGCGTTTCTCCATCAGTGTCTTTTCGGCCTTCTTCTTGCTGTCGCGCTTACGATCCATGGTCTTCATGGGGTGGGTCCTCTGGGGCGCCGGACGGATCATCCGGCTGATTGCGTGCCCGTTTCTGCTGGCGTTTTTCTTCCTGCTTGGCGGCTTTTTTCAGCTCGCGCTGGCGCTTTTCGTATTGGTAGTTCGGTTTGGCCATAGGGCAGCAGGGTCTCCATTGGGGTGTCGCCAGCGAGGCGGGGTCACGAAGCGTTGTCTCTCCACAATAGCACCGAAACATCGCCGTGGGGGCGAGCGCCCGAAGAAGGGCAAGGAGGTGCCTGGCGTTTTCGTCCCCGTGCGGTTCAGGCGGGCGGGTGCAAGCCGGCTTGCAGGGCGCGGGCCAGGGCCTGGCCTTCGCGGATGGCCCGCTCCGGTGTGGAGTGGTGTGGTTTGAGGGTCGCGATCACGCGGTGTTCGAGCTCGGTCTCGGTCAGGATTGTGTTCGGGTCGATATAGCCGTTGTCGGTGAGCCATTCGGACAGCCGTTCGCGGGCACTGCTCTGGAAGCGCTTGACCGTACCGTTCTCCAGTTCCCGCAGGAGCTGTTCGCCGTTGCCGTTCAGCTGCTTCGCCAGGTCGGAGACGGCGTCGATGAAGGTCGCACTGACCGCCTCGGAGGCCTCCAGGGCCTCGCGGTCTACCGGACGGCCGCGACCCTGGCGCCAGGCGCGAGTCCAGGCGCGGGCGGCCTCACTACGGGCCTGCAGCGTCTGGCATTCCGGGGGTTCCAGCAGGGAGTCGGCGGGGCCTTGTAGCAGGGATTCCAGCGCGCCCAGGCGATCCACCCCCAGCTCCAGCAGACGCTGCAACAGTTCCAGACGGTCCCGCAGCAGGTGAAACAGATGGATACCGGCGGGATCCTGCCAGGGGTCGATCAGGGGAATGCCCCCAATCCGCTGCGCGTAGTCCTCGGGCGCGTCGCTGCCGGGGGCGGGTACCGCTTCGGGTTCCGGAAGGCCCAGCTGCTCGTGGCTACCCAGCGCTTGCTGTCCCCAGCGGCGTGCGGCCAGGTCGATGATCTCGACGCTGGACTCCTGTGCCTGCCAGTAACGCGCGTCTTCGGGCTGGGCGGTCAGGTAGAAGACCTGGCGGCCGGCCTCGTGGGCCAGTGCCTGCAGGCTTTCGGCCACTGCCCGGAAGCGGTCCGGGTCCGCCGTGCCCAGCGCCTCGTCGAGGATGAGCGGGAGCGCGCTGCGCCCGCGTTCGGCCTCCAGCGCAAAGGCGATGCGTACGGCGAGCAGAAGCTGCATCCGCGTCCCGCTGGAGAGTTCGCTGAGCGAGCGGGTGGCCCCGCTGGCGGTCTCGCGGGCGCTGAACCGGGCCGAGGCATGGGGCGAGAACTGAAGTTCGTAGTGATGCCGTGTGAAGCGCCGGAACCACTCGCGGGCCTGGCGCAGGGCGGCGGGCTGCACCGCCTGTTCGTGTTCCATCTCGACCTGGTCCAGCAGGAAGTTTCCGGCCGTGGCGAACAGGGCCTGGTCGAGTCGCTGGGTCAGGGCGTCGCGGGCGAGTTCGCGGCGGGCGCGGGCGGTTTCCAGCTGGCGTTCATGGCCGGCGCGGTCGATGGCCGCTTCGATGCGGGCGATCTCCTCGCTCAGCCGGTCGCGTTCCGCCGCCTGGTCACGCAGGGTCTGAAGCTGCGATTCCAGGGGTTCCGCGGCATCGGCCTCGACCGCCTCCAGCAAGTCCGGGCGGTCCTCGAGGTGGCGGCGGCGTTCGCGTTCGCGTTCGCGCACATTACCCAGTTGCTCGCTTAGCTCCTGCCAGTCGGGCCACAGGCGCAGCCTCTCGCGCAGGGTCGATTCATCGCCATTCTCCAGGCCGGTCGCCGCGTACAGGGCGGCGATCTGCTCCCGCGTTCGGTTCGCGTCGGCTTGCAGGCGTTCGAGTTCGCGCTGGGCGGCCTTTTCCTCCCGCTGCGCGGTGTCCCGGGTCTGCAGCCGGGCGGCGAGACGGTCCAGGTGCTGGGCCAGGGTATCCGCCGAAGGCTCGGAGTCCGGAGGGGCCACGGCATACTGAGCGAGAAAGGCCATGACGGGTGCCCGGGTCGCCTCCAGCTCGGCTGTCAGGCGTTCCTGCTCTGCCCGGGCCGTGTTCACGGCCTGGCGCGCCCGGTCATGGTTCGCGGTCAGGTGGATCCAGCGCTGCAGCGAGGCATCCATACAGCCGGGGTCGAAGCCGACCTGCCGGGCAATGTCCTTCAGGCGCCCCTCTTCCCGGTCGCGGGCGGCGCGCCGTTCTTGCAGTTCCCGTTCGAGTCGAGCGCGGCGCTCCGCCGTTCGCCGCGCGCCCTCCGCAGTTTCCAGTTCGCGCTCCAGGTGGGTCAGGCGCTCGCGGACCGCGTCGGCCTCCCATTCCGTGGGTAGCGCCAGACCGGTATCGCGGAAGCGTGCCTTCGCAGCCTCGCGGGGTATGCTGTCGGTCGCCGGGCGAGCGGCGATGTAGGTGCCCCAGGCGACCGGGAGCGCGAGTACGGCGAAGGCGGGGTGCACCAGCACCGCCGCGGTGCCGATGGCGCCGACCGCCGCGAGCAGGGCGATCCCGGCGGCGAACCGGCGCAGGCCGGTCCAGGGGGTGGGGCGCGGGGACATCAGCCAGTGCAGCAGCTCGTCGCGGCCGCGGCGCAGTGTGTCGGGGGTGGGCAGGGCGTCCTCTGTCGGAGGCAGGGAGGCGAGTTCGTCTTCCCGTTGCGCGATGCCGGCCTGCAGCCCACGCAGGGTCTCCAGGGACTGTTCCACCGAGTGGAGCGTGGCGGGGTCCAGGTCCGGAGCCGCCTCTGGCGTGCCCCCCAGTTCTTCGGTTGCCTGGCGCCGTGTCGCCTGGGCCGCGTGCAGCTCTTTTTTCGTCTGCTCCAGCCCCCTCTCCAGCTCCAGCAGCCTGCGGACCACGGGGCGTTGATCGTCCACGCAATCCGCATCCAGCTCGGGATCCGCCAGTCCGGCTTCCTCGCGGCGCTGGCGGGCGTCCTCCAGGCGTTCACGGGCCTGTTGTTGTTCGTGTTCCAGGCGCCGCAACTCGTCCTGGAGTGGGGCGAGGCGTTGCAGTTCGTCGCCGCGGAGCCTGTCCAGGCCGGCAGGCAAGGACGCCATCCGGGTCTCCAGCTCCCGGTGTTCGCGTCGGGCCCCCAGCAGGTCCAGGGCGCGTTCGTACTGATCGGCCTCGTGGGCAGCGCGCTGGGTCTGCTGGCGTTGCGCCTTCAGGTCGGTCAGGCGCTGTTCGTCGTGCTGCAGGCCGCGCTGCTGCTGACGGCGTTCGCGCAGTTCCTGTTCCGCGGCCGTCAGCGCCTGGGACTCGCTACGGGCGTGGGTCGTCTTCAGGGCCAACGCGGGATCGTCGCGCAGGGCGGGCAGGTCGTAGCCACCGGCCAGTTCGCGGGCCAGGCGCAGGCCGATCTCCTGCTCGGTGCCGTGGTCGGCGTTCAGCAGATCCTCGATGCGCAGGGTGTAGCAGTCGATGAAGCGATGATCCGGCAGTGGGGGCGATTCGACGCGTTCGCCATTGCGGGACCAGGACAAGTCGGTCCCCAGCCGATGGGCCTGTAACGGGCCCTGGGCATCGACGAAGGTCGCCTCGATGTGGACTCCGGTCTGGCGCAGTTCCTGGGTATACAGGGCGGCCCGCAAGGCGCGCACCAGGCTCGATTTTCCGGACGCGTTGGGCCCGATGGCCACGTTTACGCCCGGCCCCAGGGCATCCAGGCGGAACCCCGGATGGATGCCCGGCAGACGGACGATATCCAGTGAGTCCAGTCTCATGCGGCCCTCACGCTTCGCTCTCGCGCTGGAGCAGCAGCCGGTCAAGGGCGTGCAGGGCGGCCGCTTCCAGGTGGCGGGCGATCGCCTCGTCATCCGGGCCCTCCGGGGCGAGGGCGCGATAACGCGGGTCATGAATCACCTGGGCGAGCGGACCCCGGGCCTTCTCCAGGAGTTCGCGGCGGGCCGCGTTGTCCGGGCCTTGCAGCAACTGGAGCTTGCGAGCCAGCAATGCGGCGGGATCGCTGCCCGCGGCGAGTTCCGCCAGGTCCAGGGCGGGCAGGGCCTCCAGGCGCCAGTCATGGACGAAATACAAACGGCCGCCGAGGTCCTGCGGGGTGGCGCGCGGGTCGTCGGCGTACAGGCTGCGCTCCAGCGCATGGCGTTGATCGCTGCGTCCGGTCAAGCGCAGGCGGCAGCCGACGGCCGCAGGCCTGTGGCTCCAGGTCTCCAGCTCGGCATGGAGGGCTCCCAGTGCCTCGGTCACCCGGCGGTGGATATCGGCCGCTTGCTGCAGGCCATCCACGGCGATCTCGAGGGTATGCCAGGACAGCGGTGCCAATGGAATCTGTTCGATCGCGAGGTCGCCGCCCGGGGTGATTTCGAGACACCAGGGGCCATGGCGGCCGGGCTCGCCCGGATCCATGCCGCTCAGGGAGCCCAGATATCCCATCGGTCGGGGCGCGGCGAGCGGATCGGGGCGGTGGATGTGGCCCAGTAGCCAGGCCTCGACCGGGGCGGCCTCCAGGTCGCTGCTGCGCACGGGGGCGTGCGGGCTGCGGGACTGGTCACGATCGCAGTGCAGCAGCCCGACGGTGGGGCAGTCTGTGGGGGCGGGAAAATCGCCTTCCAGCGGACTGGTGGTTACGCGCGCTTCGGGGAACGACCAGCCCGCAATCCGTACACGCTGATCATCATGGCCGCGCAGCTCGCGGGTGTCCCACTGCCCGCCGGCCCCCAGCAGCTCGAAGGCCGGCAGGGATTCGGCCAGCCGCGGCAGGACCTGGACGTCATGGTTGCCGGCGACGCCGAGTACCCGGATGCCCGCCTGGGTCAGGCGCTCGACACCCGCCCTCAGGTCGCGGTAAGCCTCGTAGAAGTCGTCCTCCTGTTCGACCACGTCGCCGGCCAGCAGCACTGCGTCGATGCCTTGTTCCACGGCATAGTCGACGCTGCGGCGCCACGCAGCGGCCGGGCCGAGGTTTGCGATGCCGAGCGCCTCGTCCACCGCGGGCGGGATGCGCGACGGCTGTCGGCCCAGATGGATGTCGCCCACGCACAGGAGCTTCATGGACGCGGGGAGGCGGTCGGGATCATGGGCGCAGTTTGGAAGAATCGCGGACCAAAGCCAATCCCGGAGCATGGGATGGGCCCCTTCATCGGTTCTGCCCGCGTGGGAGCCTGCTGGCAGGCGAAGCCCCTGCCAGAGTCGGACGCGGGCAGGGGCTTCGCCTGCAAGCAGGCTCCCACGGGTGTGGTGGCGCGCAGGGTCAGGTGTCGATGCCGAGTTGCCGGGGCAGCTGGCCGAGGCGGCCGAGGGTCAGGCAGGGGCGGGGATGACCGTGTTCCCAGGGGAGGGATTGCGGGTTGAACCAGGCGGCGCGGAAGCCGGCCTGCAGCGCGCCCAGGACGTCCGCCGTGCTGTCGTCTCCGACGTGCAGGATGGCGTCGGGCTCCATCCCCGCATGCTTGCGGGCCTGATCGAAGATATGCGGATCGGGCTTGGCCGCACCCGCTTCGCCGGCGGCGACGGCGAAGCCGAAGTACTGCCCGAGGGGCGTGCGAAAGACATCCGCGTTACCGTTACTGATCGCGCCCAGGCGGAAGTGGCGTGCCAGGGTTGCCAGCACATTCTGGGCCTCGGGATAGGGCGTGACCTCGTTGCGCGCCTCCCAGAACACCTGGAAGCCTTCACCCGACAGACGCTCCGGGCAGCAGCCACAGGTTTCGGCCAGTTCGCGCAGCCAGCGCTTGCGCAGGCGGGTCAGGTCGTGGCGCTCGTGGTCGGGGGCCGCGCGCATGAAGGCCGTGCGCGCCTGGATCAGGGCATCGGGACCGAAGCGCTCGCACACCTCGGGCGCCTGCTCGCGAAGCCAGGCATAGAAGCGCGCCTCGGCGTGATGGATGACCGGCATCACCGGCCACAGCGTGTCGTCGAGGTCGAAGGTCAGACAGCGGATACGGCCGGGTTCGAACGCTCGAGGTCGAACAGGCTCGCGACGGGGTGCGTGGTTCATCCGTACAAGGGTAGCGTGGAACTGCGACGGCGCGACCATTCGGATAACACCTTTGGGGGTACTCACGGCGTTCGGCCGTCGGAGTGGACTGCTACGCTGGGAAGGAAGCGACGAGGAGGTCTTCGACATGCAAACAACCAACGATTCCGGTGTCTGGCCGCGTTACAGCCGGGGCCAGCGGGTGGTGCACTGGCTGGTGGCGGTATTGGTGCTGGGCGCGTTGAGTCTCGGCGGGACGATTGGCTGGTTCGGTTTCGAGGGGTTGCAGGCGCGCTTCGGCGAGGATGCGACCAACACCATTTACACCTGGCACAAGAGCTTCGGGGTGCTGATTCTGGCACTGATGCTGGTGCGCATCGGGCTGCGGCTGCGTCATGGCAAGCCGCCCTACGCGGTGGCACTCGCCCGTTGGCAGCGGATTGGCTCGGAGGTGGTGCACGGGCTGCTCTATGTCCTGCTGATCGTGATGCCGGTGATCGGGTGGTGGGCGACCGCGGCCGGGGGCTATCCGGTCCAGCTGGGGCCGTTGATCCTGCCGGGCTTGTTCCCGGAAAACGAAGCCCTTTCGGAGATCCTGTTCGGCTGGCACCAGGCCCTGGGGATGGCCATCCTGGTCTTGGCGCTCGGCCATATTGCGGTGGCGCTGTTCCACTGGCGCGTGCGTCGGGATGGCGTGATGCAGCGAATGACCTTCGGTTCGGCTCGGCGCTGATTCCGGGGCGCCGATGCTGCGATTGCTGCTGACCTTTGTTGCGCTGAATGCGGTGCTGCTGGGTCTGGAACTCCCGCGCTACGCGGGGCTTGCACCGTACTGGTTGGCCTGGGAGGCCGTGCTGCTGGTGGGCCTGTTCGCGCTTCTGCCGTCGGGCCGGCTGGCGCGGGGGTTGGCGTGGCTGGCGGGCGGGCTCCTGCTTGCGCTGGTGGTGTTGGCGTTGTTCGATGCCCTGACCCGGGCCAGTCTGAACCGGCCGCTCAACCTGATCCAGGACTGGATACTGCTGGATGCGGTGTACCAGTTGGTGACCGGGAATCTCGGCTGGGTGGCCACCGTGTTGCTGGGCATCGTCCTGATCGCCGGGCTGGTCGTGGTGATCTGGGGAGCGGCTCGGGGGCTGTATGCGCTGGGCAGCCGTGCCGCAGGCGCGCGGCGGGTGCCGCTGCCCCTTGCCGTTGGGCTGCTGCCCCTTGCCGTTGGGCTGCTGGCGCTTGGCCTGGTGGGTACGGCCGCCGGCATGCGCGACGTGGCGCCCGCCGGAACGGTCGCGCCGGCGGCTGGGATGGTGCAGCAGCAGATCGCGGCGGGGCAGGCCGCCATCGCGGAGAACCGGGCCTTTCGTGCGCGGCTGCAGCAAAGCCGTGAGCAGGCCGGGGCACAACCGCTGCCGGGACTTGCCGGGGTCGATGTGATTCTGGGCCTGGTGGAGTCCTATGGCGTATCCGCCGTTTTCGACGAGCGCTATGCGCCCGTGATCGTGCCGGGACTCGAGTCGATCGGCGACGATCTCGACGCCGCGGGCCTGCACGTGGTGACCGGCGTGCTGGAGGCGCCGATCGCCGGCGGGCAATCCTGGCTGGCGCAGGCCTCGCTGCTGTCGGGCCTGCAGGTGCGCTACGCCGGGCACTACGACGCGTTGCAGGCCGAGCCCCGCGATACCCTGGTGCAGGATTTCCAGACGACCGGCCACCGCACGGCCATGCTCGCGCCGGCGATCCAGCTTGACTGGCCGGAGGGCCGGTGGTTCGGCTGGGATCGGATCGTCGACAAGCACGACTTCGACTACGCCGGGCCGCCATTCTTCTGGGTAACGATGCCGGACCAGTACACCTGGTCGTTCTTCGAGCGCGAGGTGCGCGCGACGTCGGAAGACGCGGTGTTCGCGATGCTGGCGCTGGTCAGTTCGCATGCGCCCTGGACGCCGATCCTGCCGGTGCTGGAGGACTGGGATGCGATCGGGGATGGCGCGATCTTTGACCAGTGGGCCGACCAGGGGCCCGCGCCGGAGACGCTGTGGCGGGACTTTGGTCGCGTGCGCGAGTACTACGCGGAGTCGGTGCGCTACTCGCTGGAGGTGACCGGGGCCTACGCCGCCCGGTTTGCCGATGAGGAAACGCTGTTTTTCATGCTGGGCGATCACCCGGCGGCCGCGCTGATTACCGGTCAGGACGCCAGCTGGGCGGTACCGGTCCATGTGATCTCGGGCGATCCGGAATTACTGGAACCGTTCCGGGCGCGCGGCTTCGTGCCGGGGATGCTGCCGCCTTCGGAGCGGGCGGAGCATGGCTTTGATGCCCTGCGTGGCTGGCTGCGCGATGCATTTGGCGGGGCGCCCGGAAAGGACTGATCGAGTGGTGACTGTCGCGGTTTCTCGAGCCGAATGGCCGGGCCCGGTTAATCGTCTGGTGTTTACGGTGGCTTCTGTCCGGCCGCCTGCCAGGCGCTCTCTCGAGAGCGGCGCTGAATTCGCTGCGCCTTCGGCTCCGCTCAGACATCCAGCGCCCCGTGTCTATTTAGAATCGTCTCGCGAAAAGCCTCTCCACTCGGCGCGACGACAACGGGGAGGCAGGTCCAAACAACGGCTATCCCGGCGCTATGGCCAATGGATGATGGCTAGGTGTTCATACATCTTCGGCACGCTCGGCCTTTGGCCATGGCGTGCCGCACCCGCGAAGCGGGTGCCGGGGGGCGTAGGATGTGATGAGCGCAGCGAATCGCATCAGGGTTTCGCGCGGCGTGGGAAACGGTGCGTTTCGCTACGCTCAACCGCACCCTACGGGGTGCGGGCTGGTTGCTGGTGTCTGGATACCGCCTGTTTTGACCTTCTTCTCCCGTATGGAGCCCCTCGCGGAGGGCGTGATGGGCCGGGAGAAGGCGCTGGATGTCTGAGCGAAGCGCAGCGTAGCGAGTTCAGCGCCGCCGGCCCAGCGCGTCCGGAGCGAGGTTCCCGGGCGAAATCCGGGCGCCCTTCTTTGGGTGCTTTCTTGGGCAAGCAAGAAAGTACCTCGCGGTGCGCTCGCGAGAGAGCGCGTGGCAGGCGGCCGGACGAAGGCACGTAAACACCTAGCGCCGAACCATGGCCAGCCAGCAACCGGCAGGCGTCGGACCCGAGCCACCGTAAACACCAGCGACGAACCGGGGCCAGCCCGGGCCTGATGGCAGTAAGCAGGGGCCGGGTGCCGGTGGGGTTAGAAGTTTTCGGTGGAGGTGAACAGGCCGACGCGGAGGTCGTGGGCCTCGTAGATCGGGCGGCCGTCGACCTTGACGATGCCGTCGCCGATGCCGAGGACCAGCTTGCGCGAGATCACCCGTTTCATGTCGATGTGGTAGGTGACCTTCTTCGCGGTGGGCAGGACCTGGCCGGTGAACTTGACCTCGCCCACGCCCAGGGCGCGGCCGCGTCCCGGGTTGCCGAGCCAGGCCAGGTAGAAGCCGACCAGCTGCCACATCGCGTCGAGGCCGAGGCAGCCGGGCATGACCGGGTCACCCGGGAAGTGGCAGGCGAAGAACCAGAGGTCGGGGTTGATATCCAGTTCGGCGATCATCTCGCCCTTGCCGTACTGGCCGCCGTCGCTGTTGATCTCCAGGACGCGGTCCATCATCAGCATGTTGGGGACCGGCAACTGGGCGTTGCCGGGGCCGAACATGTCGCCGTAGCCGCAGGCCAGGAGTTCGTCGCGATCGTACTGATTCTTCTGCATGGGAGCGCCGCTCGGGGAAAAGGCCGGTATTGGACCGAAACCCGCGCGCAAAAGCAATTGCGGCGGACGTGGTGGCGCTGACGGGCCGGTCGTCAGGCGTCGGATGGATACCGTAGCAGGTCCGCGAGGGTGAAGAAGCGATCGCCGCGCAGGTAGCCGGCCTGGATATCGGCGGTCAGGGCCGTCGGGCGCCCCTTGCTGTCGCGTTCGGCGACCCAGGGCGCGGGCACGGTATCCAGGATGTGCGTGCAGGCCAGGCGCCCGTCATCCAGATGGCTGGCATGGACCGCGCCGGTGCGGCGGTCGCGGAAGGCCGGGAGCCAGCCGGCGGTGAACCCGGCATCCAGCCAGGCGGGGTTCTCGGTGCGGGCCGGGGCGGGTGCCGGCAGGAGGTCGAGGCTGAGCATCGCGAAGTCTCCGGGGATTTAATCCGGATATCGGCGCGGGCACCGCAAACTTGAGTACGGATCCTTCCGTGCGCCGGCAGGCGTGGAGGCGTTGCGACATAATCGGAGCGCGAAGGCGGAGGTCCGAGTTGCGCTGGAGGGTGCGGGCACCGACCATGCCGTAAAACAATAAGCAAGGGGTCGTCGTGGCGGTCACTGTAATGCTGTGGGTAGTGGGGGTTGTTGTCGCGATTATCGTGCTCGATCTGGCGCGGCGACCTCTGCGGCGATTGCTGGTGGGCCTGACTGGAGGGATTACGCGCCTGGTCTGTGCCCTGCGGCGCCAGGTGCTGCATCTGCGCGATGCGGCTCAGCGCTGGCACCAGGCGCATCTGGCGAGGCTGGAGGCGGAGCGCGTCCATGTCGCGGTGCATGCTCTGGAGCGACGTTACGCTCGGCTGGTGGGCCATGATCTGGCCGAGATCCCGGATCTGCGCCAGCAGGTCCACGAGACGCTGCGCCAGCTGGAAGACGCCTACGCCCGCGACGAGGGGCGCTTGTCCGCCGAGCCGGGCTGGGTCAGCCGGCTGGAGGCGCTGGTGAGCACGCCAGTCGGCGATAGCCCGCAGGGGCAGCGTCTGGGGCAGGACATGCAGGAGACGGTGCTGCGCATCGCTCGCCTGGGTATGGAGGAGCACCGCCAGGTGGCCCGTGGCCTGTTGTCGGCACGCCGCCGCATGGAGGCCCCGTTGCACGAGCTGACCGGGCGCCTGGAGCAAGTGCACCGCCGACTGGCGGACTTGCAGCGCCAGGGGGAGCGTCTCGACAACGGCCTGACTCGTTGCGAGAGCCGCGACCATCCGGCGCACCGACAGTGGCCGGCGTATGCTCAGGCGGGCAGCCAGTGGCTGCTGGGCGTTGCCGGACTGGCGCTGACGGGTGTCGCAGTGATCGTGTACCAGCGCCTGTTCGACCCGGCCCTGGGCTTGCAATTTCCGGCTTCCATGGAGGCCGGCGGAGTGGCCTTCCCGGATCTGGTGGTTGTGATCCTGTTGGGGGCGGCTGCGGTCTGTGGCTGGCTGCTGGCCGAGGCGCGCGGTGTCTCGCGGCTCCTGCCACAATCCCTGATGGACGGCAGCGAGGGCGTGCGCCGCGCCTTGGTGGCGGTGGCTGCGGTGGCACTGGCCGCGCTGGCGCTGGTCTCCGGATTCGGCGGTTTCCACCTGGAGTGGGTGGCTTACCGCCAGGAAATGGTCGATACCCTGCTGGCGGGGGGCGAGGCGCCACCGGTGACGCTGGATCTGTTCGAACAGTCGGTGGGGGCGATCCTGGGCCTGGTGATACCGCTGATCGTTGCGCTGGCACCGGTCTGGCTGGTGGGCGTCCTGCAGGCGACCCGAGTGATGCTGGGTGGACTTCTGAGCTTGCTGCTCGCCGTGCTGGCCGGGATCCTGTATCTGCTGGCGGTGATGGCGGCGCAGATCCGCCGACTGGTGCCGATGGCCTTTGACCTGCTCACGTTTCCGTCGCGGATCGTGCGCGAGCAGTTCTTGTAAGGCTTGCGGCAATTGTTATGTGAACTCGATCAACCCCTGGCGTGGCCTGGCACGCGCCGCGCCGATACCGCTGTAGAATGCGGCGCCGTTGATCCCTGACGAATCAAGAGATGGCAGAAGACATGACGACGAATGGGTGGCCGATGCGCGCGGTGGTGCTGGTTCTGGGTGGGTTGCTGATGGTGGCCTGGAGCGGCGCAGCCGCTCAGGAGACCCGGTACATCAGCGAGGAGCTGGAGGTTGGGGTGCGCGGCGGCCCGTCGAACCAGAACCGGATCGTCAGCTCGGTACGTGCCGGACAGCCCGTGGCCGTGATGGAGCAGTCGGGTGACGGGTGGAGCCGGGTGCGCCTGCCCAGCGGCAACGAGGCCTGGATCCTGACCCGCTACCTGCAGGACGAGCCGCATTCGCGTGAACGGTTGGAGGAGGTCGAGGCGGAACTGGCCGAGATCCGTTCCGGCGCGGATAGTCAGGAGGGCCGGATTGCGGAACTGCTGGACCGGCGCAATGCGTTGACCGCGGAACGTGACGAACTGGAGGCGCAGCTCGCGGACATGGAATCGGAGCTGGAAGAGCTGCGCGATATCGCCTCGCGGCCGCAGGAAATCCAGCGCGAGAATCGCCGTCTGGAAGAGAACCTGATCGAAGCCCGCGACTCCGGCGACGAGTATCGCCGTCAGGTCGAGGTGATGCAGGCGGACAGTCAGCGCAAGTGGTTCATGACCGGGGCGCTGGTCACGGTGGGCTCGGTGATCCTCGGGATCATCCTGACGCGCATCCCCTCGCGCCGCCGTCGCAGCGAATGGAGCTGATACCGGGGTTTTGATCGGCGCTTTCCTGAGACCGGTTCTTTTGGTTTGGCAGGGCCGGTGTCAGCGTGTCTTTCCGGGCTTGCGCGAGGAGCATCACGTTTCTTGCGCGACCCCGGCCGAGTCGGTAGGCTTCCGCGACCGATTTGACCCTGGGGTGCCTTGAGCGGCTCCACGAGTCAGGATTGGAAGGACCCCTCACATGCGCGGTCGCGGCCGCGTGCCTTGGCCCGGAACTGAAAGGACTGAGCTGACCGGATGCTGTACGCAATTCTGTCAACGTTCCTGGTGGCGGCGTTTGCGCCCACGATCCACCGCCTGACCGGCCGCGGAAGCGGCTGGGTGCTGGGCCTGTTGCCGGCCGGGCTGTTCGTCTATTTCCTGAGCTTCCTGCCGGCGGTTTCCAGCGGCGAATCCATCGTGCTGGCCTGGCCTTGGCTGCCGGGGCTGGATATCCAGCTCTCGTTCCTGGTGGACGGCCTGTCGCTGCTGTTCGCGCTGCTGATCTCGGGCATCGGCTTCTTCATCGTCACCTACGCCGGGCGCTATCTCGAGAAGGATCGCGACCTCGGGCGCTTCTACGTGATCCTGCTGGCCTTCATGGGCTCCATGCTCGGGCTGGTTCTGGCGGATAACCTGATCGCGATGTTCGTGTTCTGGGAGCTGACCAGCATCACGTCCTACCTGCTGATCGGCTACAACCACGAGAACGCGGATGCCCGCAAGTACGCGCTGCAGGGGCTGTTCGTAACCGTCGGCGGCGGCCTGGCAATGCTCGCCGGCATCATCATGCTGGCGATGGCCGGCGGCTCCTACGAGATCTCCGAGATCCTCTCCAACGGCGACGTGGTGCGCGAGCATGCGCTGTATCTGCCGCTGTTGTTCCTGATCCTGCTCGGGGCCTTCACGAAGTCGGCGCAGGTTCCGTTCCACTTCTGGCTACCGCGCGCGATGGCGGCGCCGACGCCAGTCTCCGCCTACCTGCACTCGGCCACCATGGTGAAGGCCGGCATCTACCTGCTGGCGCGCCTGAATCCCTCGCTGGGTGGCACGGATGTCTGGTTCACCACGCTGGTGTTGGTCGGCTCGGTGACCATGTTCACGGGTGTGTTCCTGGCCTACCGCTCCACGGGCGTGAAAAAGGTGCTGGCGTATTCCACGGTGATGGCGCTGGGCACCCTCACCATGTTGATCGGTATCGGCACCGAGACCGCGCTGATGGCGGCGATGGCCTTCCTGCTGGCACATTCCCTGTACAAGGGCGCGCTGTTCATGGTCGCGGGCATCCTGGATCACGAGGCCGGGGCCAAGGACTTCCTGCAGACCGGCGGGCTGCGCAGCGCACTGCCAGTGACGGCGGCATTCACGATCCTCGCGGCGTTGTCGCTGGGGGGCGTGATCCCGCTGTTCGGCTTCGTCGCCAAGGAGCTGATGCTGGAGTCGGTGCTTGGGGCTCCGGGGCTGGTCGGCATCCTGACCCTGCTGGCGGTGCTGACCGCGATCCTCGGGGTGGCGGTCGCCGCGATCGTCGGGATCCGGCCGTGGTTCGGGCCGAAGGTGGAAACACCCAAGACCCCGCAGCACGACGCCCCGGTGGCGATGCTGGCCGGTCCCGCGGTGCTCGCCAGCCTGGGCCTGATCTTTGGCCTGGGGCCGGGCCTGGCCGACGAGGGCCTGATCAACGCGGCCGCGGCCAGCGTGCAGGGCGCGCCGGTCGACGGCTATCTGTCACTGTGGCACGGCCTGAACTGGCCGCTGGCGATCTCCGCCTTCAGCCTGTTGGCCGGTGGGATTCTCTACTGGCGCTGGGAACAGGCCCGCCGCGCGCTGGCCTGGGTCGATCGCGCCGCCGAATACGGCCCGGAGAAGGGCTATTTCAAGATGATGGACGGCCTGGTGTGGCTGTCCGAGTGGCAGACCCGGGTGCTGCAGAACGGCTATCTGCGCTACTACGTGATCGTGATCGTCGTGGTGACCGCGGCTCTGGTCGGGGTCACCGCCCAGCTGTTCGAGGTCGGGGTCGGGTCGCTGAACTTCGAGGGCCTCCAGATCCACGAGATCGCCATCCTGGCGGTCCTGGTGGCCTCGGCGCTGTTCGCGGTTCTGACCCACTCGCGGCTGGGTGCGGTGGCCGCCCTGGGCTCGCTGGGCTTCACCGTGGCGCTGGTCTACGTGCTCTACAGTGCGGCGGACGTCGGCATCACCCAGGTGCTGGTCGAAACCCTGACCGTGATCCTGCTGGTGCTGGTGCTGTTCCGGCTGCCGGGTTTCCTGAACCTGTCGTCCACCGCGCTGCGCCTGCGTGACGCCGGGATCGCGCTGGTGATGGGCGGCATGATCACGCTGCTGATCCTGAGCACCGTGGATGCGCGGTTGTTCGACTCCATCTCGCAGTACTTCATCGACGAGTCGGTGCCGTCCGGTTACGGCCGCAACATCGTTAACGTGGTGCTGGTCGACTTCCGTGCACTGGATACCCTGGGCGAAATCTTCGTGCTGGCGCTGGCGGCGATCGGGGTGTACGCGATGCTTCGTTTCCGCGCGGAGGACCGCCGATGAACATGCATTCCCTGATTCTGCGCACCACGGGACATTTCCTGCTGCCGCTGCTGTTGCTGTTTTCCGTGTTCCTGCTGTTGCGCGGGCACGACGAGCCGGGCGGCGGTTTCATTGGTGGGCTGGTCGCGGCCGCCGCGATCCTGCTGTACCTGTTTTCGATGGATACCGAGTCGGCACGCAAGGTGCTGCGGGTGGACCCGCGTGATCTGCTGGGTGCCGGCATGGTGCTGGCGGTGATCAGCGCCATTCCCGGCGTATTTCGCGGGCAGGCCTTCTTTACCGCCCAGTGGTGGGAGTTCACTGCGCCGATCTTCGGCGAGATAAAGCTCTCGACCGTGCTGATCTTCGATATCGGGGTGTACCTGGTGGTCATTGGTTCGGTGCTGACCATCATGCTCAACCTCGCGGAGGCGGAGGACTAATGGAAGTCGTCATGGCCTTCGTGGTCGGCGGTCTCTATGCCGCGGCCATCTACATGATGCTGCGCCGCTCGATCGTGAAGCTGGTGATCGGGCTGGTGCTGCTGTCGAATGCCGCCAACCTGCTGATCTTTACTGTCGCCGGCATGACGTCGGGCGCGCCGCCACTGATCTCGCCCGGGGACACGGTGCCCGAGGGGGTTGCCGCCGACCCCCTGGCGCAGGCAGTGGTGCTGACTGCGATCGTGATCGGTTTCGGGGTGCTGGCGTTTGCCGTGGTGCTGATCCACCGCGCCTACGAGGTGGTGCAGGCCGATGATATGGACCAGATGAAGGACACCGATCGATGATGATGTCCGTGGCCCTCCCGATCATCGTGCCGCTGCTGGTCGGTGCGCTGTCGGTGATGCTGTGGCGTTCGCACTTCGCCCAGCGCGCCCTCGGCGTGCTTGGTACCGGATTGATGCTGGCCGTGAGCATCTGGCTGCTGGCGGATACCTGGGAACACGGGCACGTGGTGATGGAGATGGGCACCTGGCCCGCCCCGTTCGGCATCGTGCTGGTCTCCGACATGCTGGCGGCGATCATGGTCTTGCTGACCGGCATCATCGGCTTCGCCACGGCGATCTATTCCCTGTCCGGCATTGGCAAGATGTCGGAGAAGTTCGGTTACTACCCGCTGCTGCACTTGCTGCTGGCAGGGGTGAACGGCGCGTTCCTCACCGGCGACATCTTCAACCTCTACGTGTGGTTCGAGGTGATGCTGGTCGCCTCGTTCGCGCTGCTGATCCTGGGTGGCGAACGCGCGCAGATGGAAGGGGCGATCAAGTACGTCACCCTGAACCTGCTGTCGTCGATGATCTTCCTCACGGCGATCGGCCTGACCTACGGGCTGACCGGCACCCTGAACATGGCGGATATCGCCGACAAGCTGTCCACCGTCGAGGACACTGGTCTGGTGACCGTGATCGCGATGCTGTACCTGGTCGCGTTCGGGGTGAAGGCGGCGGCGTTCCCGTTCTTCTTCTGGTTGCCGGCGTCGTACCACACGCCGAAGGTGGCGGTCTCCGCGCTGTTCGCGGCGTTGCTGACCAAGGTCGGGGTGTACGCGCTGTACCGCGTGTTCACGCTGATCTTCAATCAGGAAGTCGATTACACCCACGAGATCCTGCTGTGGGTCGCGGCGGCGACCATGCTGACCGGCGTGCTCGGGGCGGCCGCGCATTACGAATTCCGGCGCATCCTGTCGTTCCACATCATCAGCCAGATCGGCTACATGATCATGGGTCTGGCGCTGTTCACGCCGCTGGCCCTGGTGGGCGGGGTGTTCTACATCATGCATCACATCATCGTGAAGGCGAATCTGTTCCTGATCAGCGGGATCACGTTCGTGATGAAGGGCACCCACGAGCTGAAGCTGATGGGCGGGATCTACCGCACGCATCCGATGCTGGGTGTGCTGTTCCTGATCCCGGCCTTGTCGCTGGCAGGGCTGCCGCCGCTGTCCGGTTTCTTTGCCAAGTTCATCATCATCCGTGCGGGTATCGAGGCCGAGGCTTACTGGGTGGTGGCGGTCGCGCTGGTGGTCGGGTTGCTGACGCTGTACTCGATGATCAAGATCTGGGCCGAGGTGTTCTGGAAGGCGCAGCCCGAAGGGGTCGAGGGCCAGACGCACGATGTCACCTCCGGCCCGATGATCTGGATGTGGATCCCGGTGATCATGCTGGCCCTGATGACCGTGGCCATCGGTCTCTACGGCGAGCCCATCTATCAGATGGCGGCCATGTCCGCCGAGCAGTTGCTGGATCCGTCGCGGTACATCGAGGCGGTACTTGGGGAGGCCCGCCAATGATCGCGCTGACCTGGAACATCGCGCTGGCCCTGATCTGGGTCTTCCTGACCGGGACGTTTACCACCGGTAATCTGTTGGTCGGGTTCTTCCTTGGCTACGTGCTGCTGGCATTTGCCCTGCGCGACAAGCCGGGGTTTTCCAGCTACGCGCGGCGGGTGCCGAAATTCATCGGGTTTATCGGCTTCTTCCTGTGGGAACTGTTCCTGTCGAACCTGAAGGTGGCCTACGATGTGATGACCCCGACCCACCACATGGTGCCGGGTGTGATTGCCTTCCCGCTGGATGCGAAGACCGATGGCGAGATCACCATCGTCGCCAATCTGATCTCGTTGACGCCGGGGACGCTAAGCCTGGACGTCTCCACCGACAAGAAGGTGCTGTATATCCACGTGATGTACCTGGAGGACCGGGATGCGGTGATCCGCTCGATCAAGTACCTGGAACACCGCGCCCTGGAGGTCCTGCGCTAGGCGCGGGGAGGTCCGATGTTCGATATCGCTATTATTGCTTCCAACGCATTGCTGAGCCTGGCCCTGGTGCTGGCGTTCTGGCGGCTGTACCTGGGGCCGACGCTACCGGATCGCGTGGTGGCACTGGAGCTGATTGCGTCGCTGACCATCGGCTTCATTGCGGTCTACGTGATCTCCAGTGGCCGCACCCCGTTCATCGACGTAGCCATGGTGCTGGCGCTGACCGCGTTCCTTGCCGCAGTGGGCTTTGCCCGTTACCTGGAAAAAGGGGGGCACCGGGACGATGACTGAGTTCTTTACGGGGTTGTTCCTGGTCGTCGGGGCCGCGTTCATGGTGGTCGCGGCACTGGGTCTGGTGCGCATGCCCGACCTGCCGATGCGCCTGCATGCCACCACCAAGGCCGGTGTGCTGGGGGCGGGCCTGATGATGGTCGGCGTGGCCGTCTACTTTGGTGATGGCGGGGTCACCACCCGCGCGGTGGCGGTGATCGGCTTCCTGCTGCTCACCGCACCGGTGGCTGCGCACGCGATCGGGCGGGCCGGCTACTTTGTCGGGGTGCCGCTGTGGGAGCACAGCAAGACCGACGAGCTGAAGGGCCGCTACGACGAGGAGAATCACACCCTGGCCTCGCCGCCGGAGATGCAGGACGCGAAGCAGGACGACGACGCCCCGCGTTCTTGACCCCGCCGGCGCCCGCGATCGGACGGCCGATCATCCGGGTAGGGGAGACATGACGGTACGCCAGACACGAAAAAGCCGGGGCGCAAGGCCCCGGCGATGGGTGCAGTCGTTGGAGTGACGATCGTTCCGGAATGACGGCCCTCAGGCCGCGTGGGTCTCCTTCGCCTCGCGGGCGGCCCTGGCCTGCTCCGGATCGTAGGCTGCGCCGGACCAGAGCATCTCGTAGGCGATCTCCTCGTTTCCGTTCTCGCACAGCTCCAGTACCTGCTGGAAAAGGGGCTGGAAGGTCTCGCTCTGGTGCGACGCCTCGTGTTCGTCGAAGCTCTTCCAGAAGGTGATGATCAGGGCCTCCTTGTCCTTCATCGGGCTCTCGACCGCCTGGCCGATGGTGGAGCCCTCATTGGAGACGGCACCGGAGTTCAGCGCGACAAAGCCGCCGACGAAGCCGGTATCCGAGTGATAGGTCTTTACGTTCTCGCAGAGGACTGCGACACGCTCCTGCAGGTCGTCGATGGTGTATTCCGACTTGAGGATCACGCGGTTGATGGTGACTACACCGTCGGCCGGGAAGTTATTGATCAGTTGGCTCATGACGTTCTCCTGTTGCAGGGGAAGTGTGCCCGAAGGCACGGGATGCTCGGTTAGTTAGTAAGCAACTTCTAATCGAAGTTCCCGACTAATCTACTCAGGAATTCGCGCGACCCCCAAATCACCCAAAAACTGGAGGGCCCGATCCGGCGGGCCCTAGGCGGCGGGAGGATTCCTTCGTTGCCAGATGCGGGTCATCACCGGTCTTGCGTCCGATGCCTGGGTCATTTATCGTTCATTCCAATGAATATTGGAATGAACGCCGTGTCCGGACGTGAACTCAAGGATTTGCTGTACGAACAAGTGGCCCGCATCGCCCGGGCCGCGGCCAGCCCGAAGCGCCTGGAGTTGATCGAGGTGCTGGTGCAGGGCGAAAAGAGCGTCGAGCAGCTGGCGGCCGATGCAGAACTCAGCGTGAAGCTGACCAGCGCCCACTTGAAGGAGCTGCGCCAGGCGCGGCTGGTCGAGGCCCGGCGCGAAGGGCGCCATATGTTCTATCGCCTGGTGGATCAGCATGTCGCCGATTTCTGGGTGATGCTGCGCACCCTGGCGGAGGAGCGCCTGCTCGAGTTGCAGGCCGCGACCCGCGAGATGGCCGAGGGCCCGGGCGAGCTGGCCCCGATGGCCGGGCCCGAACTGCTGGAGCAGGCGCGTCGGGGCGACCTGATCGTGCTCGATGTCCGTCCCGGCATGGAATACGCGAACGCCCATCTGCCGTATGCCCGATCCATCCCCATCAGCGAGCTGCGCAATCGGCTCGGCGAGCTGCCGACCGACCGACCGGTGGTGGCTTATTGCCGTGGTCCGTACTGCCTGATGGCCAGCGAGGCTGTAGAGATCCTGGCCGCGCACGGGTTCCAGGCGACCCGGTTCGAGGACGGCGTTGCCGAATGGCGCTATCAGGGTCTGCCCATTACCCAGGACTCGGAATCCAACTAACCCAAGGAGAGACCGGAAATCGGTCCAGGAGGCACGTCATGTTTTTCCATCAGCTGCCCACGCGGGAATCGTCGCTGTCCTATCTGTTCGGCTGTGGATCGCTGGGGAAGGCGATTGCCGTGGATGTGGTGGACGGGGACCAGGACTGGTTTCTGGAGCGGGCCCGCGAGGCGGGTGTCGCGATCACTCATGTGATCGACACGCATATCCATGCCGACCACTATTCGGGAGGCCGTGATCTGGCAAGGCGTGCCGGAGCCGAGTACTGCCTCCACGCGTCGGATCGCTCGGTGGTCGAGTTTGACTTCCATGCGTTGGAGGATGGCGAGCGTATCGCGGCCGGGAATGTCGAGGTCGAGGTGATCCACACCCCGGGGCATACCGAGGACAGCGTGTGTCTGCTGGTGACCGACAAGCGTCGCGGCGATCAGCCCTGGTTTGTGCTGACTGGCGATACGCTTTTTATCGGAAGCATCGGGCGGCCCGACCTGGCCGGGCGCGAGCGCGAGATGGCAGGGCGCATGTTCGACAGCCTGCATCAACGCCTGCTGGGTCTGCCGGACGAGCTGGAGATATACCCGGGCCATTATGCCGGGAGCGCCTGTGGCGCAGGCCTGTCCGGCAAGCCCTCGTCCACCCTGGGCTTCGAAAAGCGCTTCAACCCGGGGCTCGCGATCAGCGACCGCGAGGCGTTTGTCGAATTTCTGACCGGAGATATCCCGCCGCGTCCTTCGGGGATGGATGCCTACGTTGCCGCGAACATCGCGGCCTGATCCGCAACAAAAGGGACTCGTCATGACGGACCATCACAAGGCCGCGGAGGCCTATGCCCACCTGACCCATGGAATCCGGGAGAACCTCGGGCAGTTCGGTCAGCAGTTGATCCAGGTCTTTTTTGTCGGCCTGACGATCGGAATGATGCGTACGGTCGTGCCGGCCCTGGCGGAGAGCGAGTTCGGCGTGGCCGAGGGCTCGTTCATGATGCTGACCGCGTTCGTGGTCGCCTTCGGCGTGGTGAAGGGGGCGCTCAATTTTGTCGCGGGGCGCCTGTCCGAGCGGCTGGGCCGCAAGACCGTGCTGATGCTTGGCTGGGTGGCGGCGATTCCGATCCCGTTCATGATCCTCTACGCACCCTCCTGGAGCTGGATCGTGGCCGCGACCGTGCTGCTGGGCGTGAACCAGGGCCTGGCCTGGTCGATGACCCAGACAGCCAAGATGGACATCACCCGTGCCGACGAGCGCGGCTTCACCATGGGGATGAACGAGTTCTCCGGCTATGTCGGGGTTGCCGTGGCGGGGATCGTGACGGGCTACATGGCGGCCGCCTACGGCCCCCGCATGGGGCTGCTGATCTTTGGCCTGGTAGTGATCGCGCTGGCGATCGTGCTGACGGCGCTGTTTGTGCGCGAGACCCTCGACTGGGCGAAGGCCGAGGGCGCGCGGCATGCCGCCGGGCAGTCCACAGGGCCCATCCCGCGTTATTCGAAGAATATCTCCGATACGCCCAGCACCTGGGAGGTGTTCACGCTGATGTCCTGGCGCGACCGGCGCCTGGCCGCGTTCAGTCAGGCGGGGCTGGTCGAGAAGTTCGTGGATGCGCTGGTGTGGGTGTTCTATCCGGTATTCCTGTACCAGCAGGGGCTCAGCCTGGCGGCGATTGGCTGGGTGGTCGGGATCTATGGCTTCGTCTGGGGCGGTTCTCAGTTCATCACCGGCCGCCTGTCGGATCACGTCGGACGGCGGCAGCCGATCATCTGGGGCATGTGGATTTGCGGCGGCGGGGTGGCGCTGACGCTGCTGGGAGAGGGCGTGCTGTGGTGGTCGTTCGCGGCAGCGGTGACCGGTCTCGGCATGGCGCTGCTGTATCCCAACCTGAGCGCGGCAGTGGCGGACATCGCGCATCCGAACTGGCGCGGTTCGGCGATTGGGACTTACCGCTTCTGGCGCGATCTTGGCTATGGGGTAGGCGCCCTCGGGCTGGGCATCGTGGCCCATGTCGGCGGGTCGGTGGTCTGGGGCTTCTGGTTCGTGGTGATCGCGATGTTCGCCTCCGGTGCCGTGGTCTGGTGGTGGGGCGAGGAGACGCATCCGCGCCTGAACCCCGACGACGAATAGGCGTATGGCGCCTCGTACGTCGGGCGCAGCTACCAGCGGCGCTTGTCCCACATCTCCGGGTTGGCCCAGAAGCGGGCGTTCAGCCAGTCGGGGGTGAGCTTGTAGTCGTACAGGCTGGTGCGATAGACCGTGTGGTCCGGCGCGGCCGCCTCGGCCTCGGGGTCGTGACGAAAGCCGAGGGCGAGGAAATCGTTCAGGCCCCAGCGTTCGTCGTCGCGTCGGTGCAGGATGAGCACCTCGTCGGCCCAGCGGTCGCGCAGCCCGCCGAGCAGCTGTTGTCCCGTCGTGACGTCCAGAGCGCTCAGCGTATCCGGCAGCAGGACCAGCGGCACGCGCGGCCCGGGCGGGTGCTCGAGAAATGCCGCGACGCTCTCCTGCTCGACGCCCGGAGGGCTTTCCTGGCGATCCGGGTCAGCCACGAGCAGGACGGCCCGGCCGTCGCGCAGGCGCCGCGGCAGGTGGCGGCGCAGGGCATCGATGTCGATCAAGCGGTACCTCCCCGTTGGTCTTCGTCACCCCGTCCCGGGGTCGCGTTCGTTATACTCTAATGTACTCTCACTTCTACTGCGGACCCGTCAGAAGGAAGCCTCTCCATGTCCAAGGATTTGCTGACCGAATTCCTCTCCAAACACCCGATCTCGGCCTCGCTGACGCCGGCCGAGGTCGAGATCCTTCTCGAATACCTGGAGGTGCTGGAAACCCATCACAAGCAGGTGATCGCCGATATCGGCGAGGTCGGGGAGTCGTTGTTCTTCGTGGTCAGCGGGACCGCCGCGCTGTACCACGACGACGGCAATCAGGAGATCGAGGTCGGGCGCATGCAGACCGGCGAGCTGGCCGGGTCCATGTCGTTCTTCGACCGCGTGCCGCGCGGCGTGCGTATGCGCGCCCTGAGCGACAACACGCGCCTGCTGCGTCTGTCGCGGTCCATGTATGACCGCCTGCGCGTCGAACAGCCGTACATCGCGGTGAACCTGCTGGAGTTCGCCATCATCAGCCTGGATCACCTGATCCGCCGGGTTTCCGAGGACGTGGCCACCTACGCCCACTACCTCTACTCCCCAGGCAAGAAGTAAAGCGGGGCGCAGGCGGAGAGCGTCGTGCTCGCGTCCCTGCAGACGGCGGTCGAATACCTGCTGCTGCCCCCGGGGCTGGGGATTGCGCTGACCCTGGTCGGGGTCGCCTTCTGGCGCGCCGACTGGCGCGGGGGGCGGCCGTTATTGGCGCTGGGTCTGCTGGCGCTGGTGCTACCGAGCCTGAATGTCGTTGCCCAGCCGCTAGCACACAGTATCGAGCGCGATCTGCGCGATGCCGTGGTCGCGGTGGGACGGGCCGATGCCATCGTGGTGCTGGGCGGCGGGCGCTGGCCCGGACGCGCCGAGGACGGCGGCCGCGATGCCCTGAACCCCCAGACCCACGAGCGCCTGCGCCATGCCGCGCGGCTGCACCGCGATAGCGGGCTGCCGCTTCTGGTCTCGGGCGGGCGTCCGGGGGCGTTGCCCGGGCGGCGTTCCGAGGCCGAGTTGATGGCGGCTGCCCTGCAAACCGATCTGGGCGTGCCGGTGCGCTGGCTGGAGAGCACGTCGCGCAACACCTGCGAGAACGCCACGCATACCCGCCAGCGCCTGCAGCAAACCGACGTGCAGCGGGTGCTGGTGGTGACCCAGGCCCTGCACATGCCTCGGGCCCTGGCCTGCTTCGAACGTGCGGGCCTGGCGGCCGACCCGGCCCCGACCGGCTTTCGCGGCCCCACGAGCGATCCACGGCGGGTCGAGGACTTCCTGCCGACCCTCGATGCCCTGGAGACGTCGCGCTTTGCCCTGCGCGAATGGCTGGCCCGCCTGGTGCGGCCGCTGCGCGATCGTCTGCCGGAGCGGGGCGACCCGGCCTGATGCTCGCGCCGCGCCGTGCACCGGGATTGTATGGCGCGGCGGCCGGGCTGGTGCTCTTCCTGCTGGCGGGTGTGGCCGTGGCCACGGATGCGGAGGCTGAGTTCGATGGCGGCATCCAGCTGGATCTGCGGATCGAATCCCTGTTGCGCGAAGATCTCGACGCGCATGGCCTGAGCACCCGGGTGCAATGGACGAGCGCCGGCCTGTCCCTGGAGATCCGCGCGGATCGCGTCGAACTCCCCGAGCCAATCGGAACCCTGCAAGACCTGCGTGTGGAATGTGGTGATCTGCAGGTGAGTCGTGCCGAGGTCCGCTGCGATTCGGCGCAACTTTGGGGCGATGCCGGGGATCTGCACCTGCGAGGTGCCCGAGTGGGCCTGTATTGGGGGCGCGAGACGGGCGAGTTTGCGCTGGCGGGTGCGTGGCCCGGCTGGTTCGGGGCGCAGGGGGATTTCCACGTGCGGCTGGATCCCGCTCGCGGCTGGGATGTTCGGGCCGATCTGGCGGGGATCAATCTGGCGGCCCTGGCCGGCTCCGAGCGTCTGCCGGTGGAGTTGCCCGTGCATCTGGGGCAGGGCGCTGCGGATCTCGCGCTGCACTGGCGTGAACGCGGGCGTTCCGAAGCCACCCTGGCAGTACACGATCTCGCCTTTAGCGACGATCTGGGTCTGCAGGCCGGGGAAGAACTGGACGGTCGGCTGCGCCTCACGGGCGACGCCGACGGCTGGGATGTCGATCTGGCGCTGACAGCGGGTGTGGTGTTCGTCGACCCCTGGTTTGTCGATCTCGATGCCGAGGGCCCGGTGGAGCTGGAGGCCCGGGGGGTTGTGGGGGATGGCGAGGGCCTAACCGTGCGGGCGGATTCGCTGTCACTGGATTATGGCGACGCGGCCGCTCTGCAAGGACAGGGCCTCGCCTTTGCGCCCGAACACGGTCTGGATGGTCAGTTCCAGGGCGAAGTCGGGGCGTTGGGCGTGATCTACGACAGCCTGCTGTCGCCCTGGCTGGTGGGGACAGCCCTGGGCGAACTGGATGCCTCGGGTCGTCTGACCGGCGAGGTCGAAATGCACGCCTCCGCAGCGCGCTACGCCCGGATCGAATGGTCCGGGGTCGAGGCCCAGGACCGGCGCGGGCGCTTTGGCGTGAGCGGTGCGCAGGGCGAACTGGACTGGTCGGCCACCGTGTCGGGTGGCCCCGGGCGAATCGGCTTTGATGCCGCCCATCTGTACGGCCTGCCGTTCGATGCCTTCGCGGCCCGGGTGCGCACCCAGCCACAGGGGCTGGAGCTTCTGGAGGCGACCGAGATCCCGATCCTCGATGGGGGCTTGCGGGTCGGAGCCTTCAGCGTGCAGCAGACGGAGACGGGGCCGGACGTGCAGTTCCAGGGCGGGATTCGGGCGATCAGTCTTGAGCCGCTGACCGAGGTCCTGGGCTGGCCCCGCTTCTCCGGGCAGGTCGCCGGGATGATCCCGCGCGTGCGCCTGGAGGACGGTGATTTGAACGTGGATGGGCGGTTGCTGGTCCAGGTGTTCGATGGCGAGGTGGTGCTGCGCGATGTCTATATCCACGATCTGTTCGGCTATGCCCCGGAGCTCGGGCTGTCGACGCAGATCCAGCGCCTGGACCTGGAGCTGGTCACCCGGGCCTTCGATATCGGACGGATCCAGGGACGGCTGTCCGGGCACGTGAACGATCTGGTGATGGTGGACTGGTCGCCGGTGCACATGGATCTGGAGCTGATGACGCCACTGGACGATCCGGGACGGCGGCGTATCAGCCAGCGGGCGGTGGAGAACATCACCGAGCTGGGTGGCGGCCTGCAGGCGGCGGCCTCGTCGATCTTCCTGCGCGTTTTCGAGAACTTCAGCTATCGCCGCCTGGGCTTTCGCTGCGAACTGCGCGGGGACGTGTGCACGGCCTCCGGGGTGGCAGACCGCCCGGACGGCGGGTTCGTGCTGGTACAGGGCGGTGGCCTCCCGCAGATCGAGGTGATCGGCTACAACCGCCGGGTGGACTGGCCGGAGTTGATTGAGCGCCTGGCGACGATTCAGGGCGGCGAGGGCCCCGTGGTGCAATAGGGCCCCGTGAGGCAATTAAGGATCACGCGATGTTTGGTTACGGTTCAGGATGATGGTGTAGATTGGGCACATGCGGGGTTCACCCGCCCGAACAAGGGATGACAGGCATGAAGGCTTTGTGGAGTGTTCCGGGACTGGCTCTGATGTTCGCGCTGCTTGCGGGCTGCGTGACCATCAATATCTATTTCCCCACGGCGGCGGCGGAGGAGGCGGCCCGCGCCATCGTGCGGGATGCGCTGCAGGTGCCCGAGGCCGAGCCGGCACCGGAGTCCGAGCCCGGTGCGCAGCTGCCGACGTCGGAGCTGCGTCACGCGGGCACGGCGAGCGCCGCGCCGGTGTTGGTGTGGGTGCTGGAACGCCTGGTGAGCCCGGCTGCCGCACAAAGCCCGGACCTGCAGATCGAGACCCCGGCCATCAACCGCATCCGCGCCTCGCTGCGTGAGCGGGGGCCGCAGTTGTCGCCGCATTTCCGCAGCGGTGCAATTGGCTTCGGCAACAACGCAGATGTAGTGATCCGGGATCTCTCCGAAGTCCCGCTGCGCGATCGCAGCACCGTGCAGCGCCTGGTCAGCGAGGAGAACTCGGACCGCGATTCGCTCTACCGCGAGATCGCCCGGGCCAACGACCGTCCGGACTGGGAACGCCAGATCCGGGAGACCTTTGCCCGCGTCTGGGTGGAAGAGGCCCCCTCGGGCTACTGGTATCAGGACGGCAACGGCCAGTGGCAGCAGAAGTAACCTCGCGTGAAGGAAACCCACATCCACGGGAGTGAGGCGTGGCCGGCGTAGCCTGGGCCGAACGCCTGGATGCCCGGCGCCGCCACTTGACGGAGCTGGTCAATTACACGGACCTTTCGGCGCTGCCGCGCTGGAAGGCCGTCCCCCTCGGGATGGTGCGCGGCGTTTTCGCCCTGGTGCGCGAGGTCTCCGAGGGGCAGTTGACACTGCGCGCGATGAGCCTGGTCTTCACCACGCTGCTGTCGATGGTGCCGTTGCTGGCGCTGTCGTTCTCGGTACTCAAGGCCTTTGGTGCCCACAACGCGGTGGAGCCGTTCCTGCTGGGCGTGCTTGAGCCCCTGGGCGAACAGGGGGTGGAGATCGCCCACAACGTGCTCGAGTTTGTCGACAACATGCGCGTGGGCGTGCTTGGGTTCGTGGGTCTGCTGTTCCTGGTCTACACGGTCATCGCACTGGTGCAGAAGATCGAGCTGGCCTTCAACGCCATCTGGCGGGTGGAGAACAGCCGCAGCCTGGCCCAGCGTTTCTCCAACTACCTGTCGGTGATCCTGATCGGCCCGGTCCTGGTGGTCTCCGCCATGGGGGTCACCGCCACCGTGATGTCGTCGGCGGCCATGCAGACGATTGCCGGGATCGGGCCCGTCGGCATGCTGATCACCGAGATCTCGCGGCTGGTGCCCTACCTCCTGATCATCGCCGCCTTTGCCTTCATCTACGTGTTCGTGCCGAACACCCGGGTGAAGGTGATCCCGGCGCTGATCGGGGCCATCGTGGCGGGGCTGCTGTGGCAGAGCGTGGGCTGGGTGTTCGCCAACATGGTGGCGGGTTCGACCCGCTATGCGGCGATCTACTCCAGCTTCGCGATCATGATCATGCTGCTGATCTGGCTCTATCTCGCCTGGTTGATCCTGCTGATCGGCGCGAACGTCGCCTTCTTTGTGCAGCACCCGGAATACATGAACGTGCGCGGTATCCGCCTGCGCCTGTCCGGCGCGGGGCGCGAGCGCATGGGCCTGCACCTGATGCAGCAGGTCGGCCAGCGCTTCCATGACGGGCATCCGGCGCCGACGCTGGACGAGGTCGCCGCGGCGCTGGCCGTGCCGGGCAATGCCCTGGGGGGCTCCGCGCGCCGGCTGGAGGAGGCCGGGCTGCTGCTGAAGGCGGGCGAGGACGGGCAACAGCTGGTACCGGCGAGGGATCTCGCCGCCATCCGTGTGGACGAGATCCTGGAGGCCCTGCGCGCGGACACCGACGACCACGCCATCCGCCGCTTGCGTGGCAGTTCGGCGGTGGAGACGACTTTGAAGGAAGTCGATGTGGCGCGGCGGGAGCGTCTGGATGGACGCACCCTGCGCGATCTTTTGAATGAGACTGCCGGCCATTCCGGAGCGGTGGAAACCGCCTGACGGCTCGCCTGAAGGTCCGTCAGGAGCGCGGCGCCTCGGCGTCCAGGCGCTGTTGGGCGCGGGCCATCAGCTGCCCCGATACGCGTTCCACCAGCGACTGTGCCACGCGTCGCACGGCGGCATCCAGGATCGGATTCAGCTTGTACTCCAGTTCGAAGTCCACCCGCGTGTGGCCCTCGCCATCAGGGGTCAGCCGGTAACTGCCGCGATTGTGAACCCCGCGGATGGAGCGCCAGGCGAAGTGTTCGGGGGCGATGGCGCTGCAGACCTCGACGTCGAAGCCCATGCGCATGCCGGCGGCGCGAATGGTCCAGCGGTAGCAGTCATCGCCCAGCCGCTCGATATGTTCCACGTGGTCGCACAGGTCCACGAAATTGGGGACATGGCTCAGGAGCTCGAAGACCCGATCCGGCTCGGCGCGCAGGGAGGTGGAGTGGCTGATTGTACGCATGGAGGATTCATCTTCGTAGGCGGCTCTTTGGACTAAGAGCCTGGCGTGGGTTCGGGGTTCCACGCAAGTGCGGACCGGATCGGCTTCCACCGGCTTGTCGCACCCGGGGTGGGGGCCTACGATGTTCGCTTACGCTGGCGACCCCCGGATGCCCTTGATGTCCACCGCGCAACAACGTCCCGAACCTGACTTCCTGCAACGATTCGAGGCCGGTTCTACCGGCATTCTGTACTGGGAACAGCTGGACCACCTTTGGACCCGTCTGCGCGAGCACGCGGACGGGGGCTGGTACGTCTATGCGGTGGGGGAGGCGGTCCCGGACGAGCCGGTGCCGCAGGAGACCTTCCTGCGTTTTATCGACGAAGTCGACCCCCTGCTGCGGCGTGATCACGACGAGGATTACTGCGGGATCGTATACGTCGACGACCGCGAGCATCCGGAGTTCGTGAAGATCTTCGATCCCAACAACCTCGGCTCCAGCTGCGGCTCCTCCGGGCTCCGGGTCCTGCCGGGCTGGGTCGTGTCGCGGGTGCCGCCGGTGGACCTGGAGGTCGCGGTGCCGCCTACCGGCAGCCGCCGACGCTGGTGGCAGCGGCTGTTCGGCGGTGCACAGTGAGACCCGGGGCCGGGTTGGTGGTGCGGGCCACCCGGACCTGCCCGGAAGTGTAGCGATGAGCGGGTCTGTCTGGCAGCGCCTGCGCGCCCAGTCCCGGTTGTTTATCGCTCTGGGCATTCTGATCCTCGTGGTGGTCTGGATCGTCTCCGGGATGCTCGGGCGCGAGGCGGAGGAGCCGCCGCAGGCAAGCGACCCCCAGCCCATGGCGGTGGCGGTGACGGAACTCACGGCCGAGTCGGTAGAGCGTTTGTTGGTGCTGCAAGGGCGGGTGGAACCGGATCTGCGCGTGATGGTTCGCGCGGAGACTGCCGGCCAGGTCGCCGAATGGGCCGTGGCCCGCGGGGCGCGGGTGGATGTGGGGGATGAACTCGCGAACCTGCGCATGGATGATCGCGAGGCGCGGCGGCGGCAGGCGATTGCCCGGTTGCGCGGGGCGGAGAGCGAATACGAGGCGGCCCAGCGCCTGCACGACCAGGGCCATGTCTCGCGTACCCAACTGGAGGCCCGCGAGGCGGAGCGCGAGGCCGCACGGGCCGAGCTCGAGGCGATCGAGCTGGACATCCGCAACACGCGGATCGTCGCACCCGTCGCGGGCATCGTGAACCAGCGCCTGGCGGATCGCGGCGACTTCGTCAGTCGCGGCGACCCGGTTGCAGAGGTGGTCGACAACGACCCGCTCCTGGCGGTGGTGCATGTACCCCAGCACCAGATCGGGCGGGTCGAGCCGGGCCAGCCGGCGCGGATCCGTTTCCTTGATCGACGGCGTGCCGAGGGCGAGGTGCGGTTCGTTTCGCGCGTGGCCGAATCGGGCACGCAGACCTTTCGCGTCGAGATTGCCGTGCCGAACCCGGACGAGGCACTGCCGTCGGGTATCAGTGCCGGCGTCGAGATCCCGACCGCTGTGGTGCAGGCGCACAAGCTGTCCCCGGCCTGGATGGGGCTGGATGACGCCGGGCGTGTGGGCGTGAAGACGGTCGACGAGGCGGATCGGGTGGTGTTCCACGCCGTGGAGGTGATCCGGGCCGCGGCCGATGGCGTCTGGGTGACCGGCCTGCCCGAACAGGCACGGGTGATCACCATCGGCCACGGTTTCGTGACGGATGGCGAGCGGGTGCGCCCGCAAGCGGCGGAGGCGGACCCCGGGGCGTCGGTGCCGGAATCGGTGGACGGGGCGGCGCCGTGAGGTCCCTGATCGCCTGGGCGGTGGCACATGCCCGGACGGTACTGCTTTTTCTTCTGCTGATCCTGGTGCTGGGGGCGACCGCCTACAACATCGTGCCCAAGGAGGCGGCACCGGAGATCGATGTCCCGATCTTCTTTGTCTCGGTGCCGTATCCCGGGGTCAGCCCGGAAGACGCCGAGCGGTTGATGCTGCGCCCGCTGGAACGCGAGCTGCAGGCGCTGCCCGGGGTGGACGAGATGCAGTCCTGGGCGGGCGAGGGCTTTGCCCTGGTACGCCTGGACTTTGAGCCGGGCTGGGACAATCGCCAGGCATTGTCGGACCTGCGCGAGGAGGTGGACCAGGTCCGCCCCGAACTGCCGGCGGGTGCGGAGGAGCCGAGCGTCTCCGAGGTCGATCTGTCGCTGTTTCCGGTGCTGACGCTGAATCTCTCGGGGCCGCTGGACGAGCGGGCGCTGGTGCGCCTGGCGCGCGAGCTGCGCGACCGGGTCGAGGCGATCCCCGGGGTGCTGGAGGCGGATGTCGGCGGGGATCGCGAGGAGCAGATGGAGGTCCTGGTCGATCCGCTGGTGCTGGAGACCTATGAGCTGTCCTTCAGCGAACTGACCCGCGCGATCGAGCGCAATAACCGGCTGGTGGCGGCCGGCGCGCTGGATACCGGTACCGGACGTATTCCGCTGCGCGTGCCGGGCACGATCGATGATATCGACGACGTGCTGGATACCGCGATCCGCGTGGAGGGCGATGCGGTGGTGCGGGTTCGCGATGTCGCGGAGGTGCGCCAGACCTACCGGGATCCCGAGGGCTTCACCCGGATCGATGGCCAGCCGTCGGTTTCGCTGGAGATCCGCAAGGCCTCCGAGGCCAATATCCTCGAGGTCGTGGCCGCTGCCCGGGCGACCATCGAGGCCGCCCGGGCCGACTGGCCGGAAGCGGTGGAGGTGACCTACCTGCAGGACATGGCGCGGGATGTGGATGACCTGCTGGGGGACCTGGAGAACAGCGTGATCACCGCGGTGCTGATCGTGGCGCTGGTGATCCTGGCCATGATGGGTGCGCGGGCGGCGCTGCTGGTGGGAATGGCGATCCCCGGGGCCTTCCTTGGCGGCATCCTGGTGATCTATCTGATGGGCTTCACGCTGAACGTGGTGGTGCTGTTTGGCCTGATCCTGGTCGTGGGCATGTTGGTGGACGGCGCAGTCGTGGTCGTCGAGCTGGCGGATCGCTATGTCGCCGAGGGCATGGCCCGGGCGGATGCATTCCGCGCGGGCGCCCAGCGCATGGCCTGGCCGATTACCACGGCCATAGGTACCACCCTGGCGGTGTTCGCGCCCATGCTGCTGTGGCCCGGCATGGTCGGTGAGTTCATCGTCTACCTGCCGGCCACCGTGATCGTGACCCTGATCGCCTCGCTGGCGATGGCGCTGGTCTTTATCCCGGCGCTGGGTGCGGTGATCGGGCAGAGCCGGCCGATCAACGCCGCGCAGACGCGCTACGTGCGCGCGGCGGAGGAGGGACGCTACGACGAATTGCAGGGGATTACGCGGGCCTATATCCATCTGTTGCAATCCCTGGTGCGGCATCCCGTCTGGACGCTGGCCGGGACGGTCGCGGTGGTCGTGGTTGCCTACGCGCTGTATGCCACGCAGGGCCAAGGTGTGGAGTTCTTCCCGCAGGTCGAGCCCGACTTCGTGCAGGTCCAGGTGCAGGCGCGCGGGGATCTCTCCGTGTGGGAGGCGGACGCCCTGGTCCGGCAGGTGGAGGGTGCCGTGCGCGGCGTGCCCGAGATCCGCCACGTCTACGCGCGCACCATCGGGACCCAGCTGGGCCGTCTGCAGGGCGACTATGCCGAGGACGTGATCGGGGTCATCCAGCTGGAGCTGATTGGCTGGCGGCAGCGGCCACCGGCTTCGGCCATCATCGAAGACCTGCGCCGGCGCACCGCGGACCTGCCGGGGATTCGCCTGCAGTTCAGGTCCCAGGAACGTGGACCGAGCGAGGGTCGCCCGATCGTGGTCGAGGCCGCCAGTGCCGATCCCGACCGGATCCCACCCGTGATCCGGCAGCTGCGCGCCGAGGTGGACGCCCTCGGCGGGTTCGTGGACGTGACCGACGATCTGCCCCTGCCCGGGGTGGAGCTGGAGGTGCGCTTCGATCGTGAACAGGCGGCTCGTTTCGGGGTCGATGTCCCGTTGCTGGGCGAGGGGGTTCAACTGGTCACCAGCGGGATCCTGCTGGGCACCTACCGTCCCGACTACAGCGACGAGGAGGTCGATATTCGCCTGCGCTTGCCGGCCGCGCAGCGCCATCTTCAGCAGCTGGCGGGCCTGAACCTGCCGGGGGCGACCGGACTGGTGCCGCTGGCCCATTTCGCCGAGCTGGTGCCCGTGCCGGCGACCGGCCTGATCAAGCGCCGCGACGGTGATCGGGCCTACACCCTGGAGGCGGATGCGGGCCCCGGCTATCTGGTGGACGAGCGCCAGCGTGCGCTGCAGGCGCGGATGGCCGAGCTGGAGCTGGACCGCGAGGTACGTCTGCGCTTTCGCGGTCAGGCCGAGGAGCAGGCCGAGGCCACAAACTTCCTGCTGAGGGCATTCGGGCTGTCGCTGTTCCTGATGCTCGCGATGATGGTGACCCAGTTCAATCGTTTCTCCCAGGCGTTTCTGGTGCTCTCGGCCATCGTGTTTTCTACCGCCGGGGTGCTGCTGGCGTTGCTGCTACGCGGGGAGCCCTTCGGCATTGTGATGAGCGGGATCGGTGTGCTGGCGCTCGCGGGTATCGTGGTGAACAACAACATCGTGTTAATCGATACCTATAACGAGCAGCGCAGGCTTGGGCTGGATGCGACGGAGGCGGCCCTGCGCGCGGCCGCGCAGCGGATGCGCCCGGTGTTGCTGACGGCGATTACGACCATCCTGGGGCTGTTGCCGATGGTGCTGGCGTGGACGGTGGACTTTTCCGGCCGGGACTTCTACGTCGGCGCGCCGGTCACCGGGTTCTGGGTCCAGCTGGCCACGGCCATCGCCGGAGGGCTGTTGTTCGCGACCCCGCTGACCCTGCTGTTCACGCCCGCCATGCTGGTATTACTGGACCGGTGGGGGCTGGATCGACCGCCCACGTCCGCAAGCGCGGCGGGCTCCTCGGTCAGCGGGTCGCCAGGCGCTTGATGCACTCGAGGTAGGCGTTCTCGTCCGGCGCGGCGTTGCTGCGCTGGGCTTCCCACAGGATCTGGCCCAGGCACTCCATCATCCGGTGCTCGGCATCCATGACGCCGAAGCGGGCACACAGGCCCTGGTGCAGCTGTCGGGTGCCGGCCGGGCGGTCGGTGCGTGCCTGATCGCGCAGGCTCAGGTGCATCGCCATGTGCAGGAACGGGTTGGAGGTGCCGAGCTCCGGCGGGAATTCGCCGGTCAGCGCGGTCTCGCGGTCCTTCAGGTAGTCGTGGTACTCGGGGTGGTCCGAGATTACGTCCACCAGTTGCTGTTCCAGATCGGACAGGGCCTCGCCGGCCTGGGCCTTTTGCCAGGCGTCGACGAACTGGGTGCGGATCTGGTCGCGGTTGCCGTACATGGGGTGTCCTCGGGTAATGGTGGTGGTCAGGCGCCGTTGGTCGGGGGCGGCGTCTTGGCCTTGTATTCGCACAGATCCTCGATCGGGCAGCGCCAGCATTCCGGTTTGCGCGCCTTGCAGACGTAGCGCCCGTGCAGGATCAGCCAGTGGTGGGCGTCCTGCAAGTAGGCCTTCGGGGTCAGGCGCATCAGGCGCTTTTCCACCTCCAGCACGGTCTTGCCCGGGGCCAGTCCGATGCGGTTGGCGACGCGGAAGATGTGCGTGTCCACCGCGATGGTGGGGACGCCGAAGGCCGTGTTGAGGATGACGTTCGCGGTCTTGCGCCCGACGCCGGGCAGGGCCTCCAGCGATTCGCGGTCACGGGGGACCTCGCCGCCGTGGCGCTCGACCAGCATGCGGCAGGTCTTCATTACGTTCTCGGCCTTGGCGTTGTACAGGCCGATGGTCTTGATGTGTTCCTTGAGGCCGTCGAGGCCCAGCTCGAGGATCGCCTCGGGTGTGTTGGCGACCGGGTAGAGGCGGCGCGTGGCCTTGTTGACGCCGACATCCGTGGCCTGGGCGGACAGGATGACCGCGATCAGCAGTTCAAACGGGGTGGCGTAGTCGAGCTCGGTGGTCGGCTCGGGGTTCGCCGCCTTCAGGCGCTCGAAGATGGCTTCACGCTTCGCGGCATTCATGGATGCGGGGGCTCCAAACAAACCGGCCCCGCTTCGCGGGGCCGGCAACTCGCGTAGTGACGTTGCTCAGACGTGGCGGAAGAGGCCGACATCCGGCGCGGCGTCGCGCGGGTTGGACTCGGCTTCCTTCTCCAGGTCCTTGATCAGCTTGGCGTGCTTCTCTTCGATGTCGTGCATCGCCTTTTCGTCCATCTTCGGGAAGATGACGTCACGGATGAACGAACCCAGCTCGTCCAGGCAGCTCGGCCAGTACTTGTCGTTCAAGTGGAACGCATGGTGGGCATGGGTGCCCATCGGGTAGCTGTCGAACTTGCGGATCATGGTGTAGGACAGGTCGCTGTCCTTCTCGACAAAGTCCTTGGCGAAGTCGTACCACCACTTGTAGTACTTCTCCTGGAGCTCGTCGTTGAACCCGTGGTTCTCGAAAAAGGCGGCGATCGTGCCGCGCGGGGCGAGGCCGTAGCGCGTGCCGCGCTTGCCAGCAAACGGGAAGTGTCCAGCCATGCCAATCTCCTGGGACGTTTGAATGTCCGGGGCGGTGGCCCCGGTAGAACGGATTCGTGGCGCCGGAAGTTTACCGGCTGACAGCCAGGAATCAAGGCCGGAGCCGATCAGGCGTTGTCGGGGCTCGCCTCGGTTGCGGTCGCGGTCTCGTCGCCGGTGGGGCTCGGTTCCGCTTCAAACTGGCTGTCGATCCAGTTCTTGGCGGCGATCAGCAGGCCCATGGCCATGAAGGCGCCGGGGGGCAGCAGGGCCAGCAGGAAGCCGTGCTCGGACGGGTAGAGCTGCAGGGTCATGCCGTGGCCCCAGTCGCCGAACAGCAGGTGGGCGTTGGCCATTAGCGTGCCCTGGCCGAGGACCTCGCGCAGGGCACCCAGGGCAATCAGCACGCCGGTGAAGCCCAGCCCCATCATCAGCCCGTCCAGCGCGGCGCGCGGGACCGAGTTGCGCGAGGCGAAGGCCTCGGCGCGGCCGATGATGGCGCAGTTGGTCACGATCAGCGGGATGAAGATGCCGAGGATCAGGTACAGCCCGTGAAACCAGGCGTTCATCGCCAGTTCGATCGCGGTGACGATGGAGGCAATGATCAGCACGTACACCGGGATGCGGATCTCCGGGCGCGCATGGTCACGGATCAGCGAGACCAGCACGTTCGACAACAGCAGGGTCAGGGTGGTCGCGATGCCGAGGCCAATCGCGTTGACCATGGTGCCGGAGATCGCCAGCAGCGGACACAGTCCCAGCAGCTGCACCAGCCCGGGGTTGTTGTGCCACAGGCCGTCGCGAATGATGTCGGTCAGGGTCGGGTTCATCGGCTTGCCTCGTCGTCCCCGTTGGTCTCGCTGGTCGGGAGCGGTTCCGTGACGGAGCCGGTTTCCTCGGGCCGGGTCGCCAGCAATTCGTCACGGTGATGGTCGAAGTATTCCAGCGTGCGATAGACGGCGCGAACCACCGCACGCGGGGTAATGGTGGCCCCGGTGAACTGGTCGAAGACCCCGCCGTCCTTGCGCACGTGCCAGCCCTCGGCCGGTGGGTTGCCCAGCGAGCGCCCGTCAAAGCCGCGGATCCAGTCGGAGCGCTCGGCCTCGATGGCATCGCCCAGGCCCGGGGTCTCGCGGTGCGCGGAGACCCGCACGCCCTGGAGTTCGCCGTCGCGGTCGACGCCGATCAGCAGGTGGATATTGCCACTGTAGCCGTCCGGGGCGATCGCGGAGAAGACGATGCCGACCACCTCGTCCTCGGCATCGCGGGCGAACCAGACCGGCAGGGGACCTCCACCCAGCAGATCGTGGTTCAGATCGATGGTGTCGTGGACGGGGTCGTTGCGGTAGTCGAGTTCCCCGGTCAGCTCCGCGATGCGGTTGCGATTGACCGCCATGCGGTTCTCCGCGATGCGCGCCTCGGTGGAGTCCTGTACCAGGGCGACGATGCCGGCCCCGGCGGCGGCAAACCCAGCGAGCAGGGCGGTCGCCAGCAGGATGTCCCGTGGCTTCAGGTTACCCATGGCCGTCCCCCGGTGGCGGTCCGCGGCGCTCGCGCCCGAAGATGCGCGGGCGCGTCAGGTGGTCCAGGGTCGGGGCGACCATGTTCATCAACAGTACGGCGAAGGCGACCGCATCCGGGTAGCCGCCCCAGGTGCGGATGACGAAGATCAGCACGCCGATGCCGGCCCCGTAGAGGATGCGCCCCAGCGGAGTGGTGGAGGCGGACACCGGGTCGGTGGCGATGAAGAAGGCGCCAATGATCACCGCGCCGCTGAATACATGGAAGGCCGGCGAGGCGAAGGAGTCCGGGTCCAGCATCCAGAAGAAGCCGGCCGGGATCGCCACGCCCAGGATCACCGCCACCGGGATGTGCCAGTGGATGATCCGCCGGAACAACAGGTACAGCCCGCCGAGCAGGAAGAAATTGCCGATCCACTCCCAGCTGGTTTCGCTGAAGGTGCCGAACAGCGGGCTGGTGGTGATCTCGTTGACCGTGCGCCCGGCGCCCAGGCCCTCGCGCATCGCATCCAGCGGTGTGGCGCGGGTGATGGCATCCCAGTCCATGGCGGCCGGGAGGCTGCCGGTGAGGACCGTCTGCAGCGTCTGGCCGAGGCCCAGCGACATCTCGGACAGGGTGTCCGGGGCCGGCCACAGGGCCATTTCGCGCGGGAACGAGACCAGTACCACCACGTAGCCGACCATCGCCGGGTTGAACGGGTTGTAGCCCAGCCCGCCATACAGGTGCTTGGCGACGATGATGGCGAAGGCGATGCCGATCAGGGTGACCCAGACGGGTGTGAGCGGCGGTACCGCCAGCGCGAACAGCCAGCCGGTGACGATCGCCGAGTTGTCGCCCAGCGTGGCCATCACCGGGCGCTTGCGGGCGGCGACGATCGCGGCCTCGAAGGCCACCGCGAACAGCACCGCCAGGACCACATTGACCAGTACGCCCCAGCCGAAGAACCAGGCCATGGCGAGGGTGCCGGGCACCAGCGCCATCAGGACCTGCTGCATGACCCCGCCCACCGAGTGGGCCGGGATCATGTGCGGCGAGGATTCGGTGCGAAAGCGCATCAGCGGTTGCCCGTGTCCGTGGAATCGCGTTCGCCGGATTGGGCGGGTTCGGTGTGCGTCTCGGGGGTGGCGGCCGCCTTGTCCGCTTGCTCGGTCGCCGCGCCCTCGACGGCGTCCCCGGCCTTGGCGGCCTTGCGCGCTCGGGCGCGCTCGAGCGCGGCCTGAATGGCGGCCTGTTTGTCACTGTTTTCGTTACTGTCGCCGTCGGCGCTGCTGTCTTTCTTCTTGAGCGCGGCCTTCTTCTTGGCCATGCGTTCGGCCTTTTCGCGTTCCTCGCGCTCGATGCGTTCCTGGCGAAACTCGTAGCGTTCGCGCGCGATATCCGACTTCTGTCGCTCCTTCTCGCGCGCCCAGATCTCGTTCTTGGCATAGCGGTAGTACTGCACCAGCGGGATGTTGCTGGGGCAGACATGCGCGCAGCAGCCACATTCGATGCAGTCGAACAGGCCGTAGTCCTGGGTCGCGTCGAAGTCCTTGGCCCTGGCCTGCCAGTACAGCTGCTGCGGCAGCAGTTGCGCCGGGCAGACGGCCGCGCACTCGCCGCAGCGGATGCAGGGCATCATCGGGCCGGGTGCGGGCGTGTCCTGCGGACGGGTGGCCAGCAGGCAGTTGGTCCCCTTGATGACCGGGATGGCGTCGTCGTGGACCGCGAAGCCCATCATCGGGCCGCCCATCACCAGGCGGTCTACGCCCTCGGCATAGCCACCGGCGGCGGCGATCACATCGGCGAACGGGGTCCCTAGCAGGGCCTCGACATTGCGCGGATGCTGCACGCCCGGCCCGGTGACGGTGACGATGCGTGACAGCAGCGGGCGACCCTGGATCACCGCATCGCAGACGGCCTTGAAGGTGCCGGGGTTGTTGCAGATTATCCCGATATCCGCCGGCAGGCCGCCGCTGGGGACCTCCTGGCCGGTGAGGACCTTGATCAGCTGGCGCTCGCCGCCAGTGGGATAGATGGATGGCACCGAGACCAACTGGAGCCGCTCGCGCAGTTCGCCGGGAAGGGTCTCGGTCAGTGCCCGCATGGCCTCCGGCATGTTGTCTTCCACCGCGAACAGTACGCGCTCCACACCCAGCAGGTGGGCGACGATGCGGATGCCCTCGAATACCGCCTCGGGGGCGCTGCGCAGCAGCGAGTCGTCGGCGCTGATGTAGGGTTCGCACTCGGCCCCGTTCACGATCAGCGTGTGGATGCTCTGGCCGGCGCGCGGATTGAGCTTGACCGCGGTAGGAAAGGCCGCCCCGCCCAGTCCGACGATCCCGGCATCGCGAATGCGTTGGCGCAGCTTGCGCGGGTCGCGGGTGTCCCAGTCCAGCCAGGGCTCCATGCGGGTTTCGCCCCAGTCGTCGCGGCCATCGCTTTGGATGGTCATGCAGGGGGCGCTGAGGCCCGAAGGGTGGGGTACGGCGTGGTCGGCGATCTCTACCACCTCGCCGGAGGTGGGGGCATGCACGTGGGCTGCGATATAGCCCTTGGACTGGCCAATCCGCTGGCCCTTGGTCACACGGTCCCCGACTGCCACGCAGGGCTCCGCCGCCTCGCCGATATGCTGGCCCAGGGGGACGATCAGCCGGGACGGCACGCCCATCACCAGCACCGGGTCGCGGGTGCTGGCGTCGGTCTCTTCGGCCAGTTTCAGGCCCCCATGGAAGCGATGCAGCTGCATAAGCGTATTCTAACGGTTCGCGGGCATCCGGCTCAGCCGGACTGCCGCGAACCGTCCGCGATGACGTGGATGGGCCGTTCGATAGGCGAAGGGTTCGGCTCCGACCAGCGCCATTCGGTGATGTCGGTGCCGACCGGGACCATGGTGATGCAGTCCACCGGGCAGGGCTCGATGCACAGCTCGCAGCCGGTGCATTCTTCCTCGATCACGGTGTGCATCTGCTTGGCAGCCCCGAGGATCGCGTCCACCGGGCAGGCCTGGATGCACAGGGTGCAGCCGATGCAGATGTTCTCGTCGATGATGGCGACGGCCTTCTCCTGCTCTTCTTCCTCCAGCGGTGTGGGCTCGCGGTCGAGCAGGTCCGCGAGGGCACGCACGGTCGCCTGACCGCCGGGCGGACAGCGGTTGATGTCCGCTTCGCCCGCGGCGATGGCCTCGGCGTACGGGCGGCAGCCGGGATACGAGCACTGGCCGCACTGGGTCTGCGGCAGCAGGGCATCGATCTGATCGACGACTGGATCCGCCTCCACGCGAAAGCGCTGTGCGGCGAAGCCCAGAATCACCCCGAACACGGCGGCCAGGCCGCCGATCGCGAGGATGGCGTACAGCACGCTCACAGCCGTACCAGCCCGGAGAAGCCCATGAACCCCAGCGACATCAGCCCGGCGGTGATCATGGCGATCGCGCTGCCGCGGAACATCACCGGTACGTCGGCCACCGCGATCCGCTCGCGGATGGCGGAGAACAGGATCAGGACCAGCGAGAAACCGACCGCGGCGCCGAAGCCGTACAGGGCCGACTCGACGAAGTTGTGCGCCTCCTGGACGTTCAGCAGGGCGACGCCCAGCACCGCGCAATTGGTGGTGATCAGAGGCAGGAAGATGCCCAGCACGTTGTACAGCAGGGGCGAGGTCTTGCGCACCACCAGCTCGGTGAACTGCACCACGGCGGCGATCACCAGGATGAAGGCAATGGTGCGCAGGTACTCCAGCCCGAGCGGGAGCAGCAGGTATTCGTTGATCACGTAGGAGCTGACCGCGGACAACGTCAGCACGAAGGTCGTGGCCAGGCCCATGCCGGTGGCCGTCTCGACCTTGCGTGAGACCCCCATGAACGGGCACAGGCCCAGAAACTTCACCAGTACGAAGTTGTTCACGAGGATCGTACTGATGAGTATCAGGACGTATTCCACGTTAAATCCGAGTCGTCAGGTCAACAATACAGTATCCGGGAGTGGTACAGCGTACTCAACCCCGAGGGCTTCGTGGGTACCCGCTTTCTGCGGAGTGACCCCGTCTTTGGGCGGCTTCCAGGTGTGCGGCGGACAGCCTTCTTGTCAGCGGTCCTGAGTAAGAGACTAGCTGCCCTGCGCGCCCGCGGGCATGAGCGAGGTTAAGGGCCGTACCGGATGCGCGTCCTGCGCATTCGGGTCGGCCTCGGGCCGGGCGGTCATTAGCCAGGCCTGGTGCGCGCAATCGAGCTCGTCGCCACGCGCGGACAGGACCAGCACCGTCTCGGGCGTGCGGCCGATCTCTTCCGCCAGACGGCGGTAACTGCCGGCATCCCGCCGGCCCCCGATCCGGGTATCGAACAGCCCGTCCAGGCACTCTTCCACTTCCGGGTGCGGGCTGTGGCGCAGCCAGTCGCGCTGCACCGGGGCCGGGGTTGCGCCGAAACTGTAGAGGGCGACGCCGGCCGCGTGCAGGCGCACCAGGGCTTCGGCTGTGGCCGCGTCCAGTTGCGGCTGCAGCGCGCCGGCCTCCAGCGCGTCCGCCCAGACCATGCCCTGCAGTTGGCGCACCGGGGTAATGTCCTGGCCGCCGCGAATCCAGGCGCGGATCTGGGCGAGCAGGCCATCCGCGTCCAGCTCGCGCCCGGAGTAGGCGAGGATATCCGCCAGGGTGCGCTGTACCGCGGTGGACTCCGCGTGACGCTCGAGGAAGCCGGGCAGCGCCTCTTGGGCATGTGGCTCCAGCGTCTCGCGCAGCACGCCGGATGGGGCAAGGATCCCTTCGAAGGCCAGGATGATGGCCTGAGGCGCCGAATGCGCGGCAGAGGTGGCCATTACACGACGAGCTGGCGGGCCAGCGTCTCGCATTCGAACATGAACTCGAAGGCTTCGGTTCGCTGCATCGCCAGTTCTACGGTCTGACCCCAGGTGTAGAGGCCGTGCCCGTTGATCAGATACCCGGCGAGCTCCGGATTGCGCGTCATGGCGGCGTCGACCTGGGCGGCCAGCTGCTGCATGTCCGGGTGATTGGCAAACACCGGGATCTGGAGGCCGCGCGAGGGGTGTTCGCAACCCGGGAGTTCGCGCAGGGCCTCGTAGTCGCGCAGCAGCAGCGTCCCGGCGACCTGGCGCGAAAGCACCGTGCCGTGGACGCTGTGCGTGTGCAGCACGGCCCCCAGCTTGGGGTCGTGGCGGTACATGATGATGTGCAGGAAGGTCTCGGGGCCGGGGTCTCCGCTGCCGGAGATCAGGTGGCCTTCCAGATCGACGACCATGAAGTCGTGCGCATCCAGCAGATCCTTGCCGCGCCCGGGAGCGGTAATGACAATGTGCTGATCATCCAGGCGCGCGGAGAAGTGCCCGGTGCGCGCGGGGAGCCAACCGCGTTCCGCGAGCTCGCGTCCGGCGTCGGCCAGCAGGCGGACCTGTGCTTTGAATTCGGGGCTTTGTTCCATGCGTCCGGGGACCGAGAAAAGAGCGGCAGCTTACGCGAGCAACGGGCGCAAATCCATGGGCCGCGGGTGTTCTGCGTAAATCGCGCCGCCGGGGGCGAGCACTACTTGACGCGCATCCCGGGCCGGGCGCCGTCATCCGGATTCAGGATGTACAGCTCCGAGCCGCCCGGGCCGGCGGCCAGCACCATGCCCTCGGAGACGCCGAAGCGCATCTTGCGCGGGGCCAGGTTGGCGACCATCACGGTATGCCGACCGATCAAGGCCTCCGGCGCGTAGGCGGACTTGATGCCGGCGAATACCTGGCGCGTCTCGTCGCCGATGTCCAGGGTCAGCTTCAGCAGCTTGTCCGCGCCCTCGACGTGTTCGGCGTTGGCGATGCGCGCGATGCGCAGATCCACCTGGGCGAAGGTGTCGAAGTCGATGGTCGCGGCGATCGGGTCCACGGTCGCCTCCGGGGCGGCGTTGTCGGTGGCGCTGGAGGCCTCGGTCGCGGCCAGGGTGGCCTTCGACGCCTCCAGCAGCTTGTCGATGGTCTCCGCTTCGATGCGGGTCATCAGCGGCTTGAACTTCTGGATGCTGCGTCCGACCAGCGGCTCGCGGCTGGCCCAGCGGGTGTCTTCCAGATTCAGGAACTCGGCGGCATCGGCGGCCAGTTTCGGCAGCACCGGGGCGAGATAGACGATCAGGATCCGGAACAGGTCCAGCCCCTGGGTGTTGATCGCCTGGACCTCGGCCTCGCGGCCCTCCTGCTTCGCCAGGACCCAGGGCTGGGCCTCGTCGATGTACTGGTTGGCCTGGTCGGCCAGGGCCATGATGCGGCGCATCGCCTGGGCGAATTCGCGCTTCTCGAACGCCTCGGCGATCGCCTCGCCCTCGGCAACGAAGGCCTCGTGCAGGTCCGGGCGCGGGAGTTCCGCGGCCAGTTCGCCGTTGGAGCGCTTGTTGATGAAGCCGGCGCAACGGCTGGCGATGTTGACCACCTTGCCGACCAGGTCCGAGTTCACGCGCTGTACGAAGTCTTCGAAATTCAGGTCCAGGTCGTCGACGCTGTCGCCCAGCTTGGCGGCCAGGTAGTAGCGCAGGGATTCCGGGTTCAGGTGCTCCAGGTAGTCGCGCGCGCGAATGAAGGTGCCGCGCGACTTGGACATCTTCTGCCCGTTGACGGTCAGGAAGCCGTGGCAGAACACCGCCGAGGGGGTGCGATAGCCCGCACCGTGCAGCATGGCCGGCCAGAACAGGGTGTGGAAGTAGGCGATGTCCTTGCCGATGAAGTGATACAGCTCGGCGTCGGAGTCCGCCCCCCACCAGGCGTCGAAGTCCAGGCCCTGCTGCGCGGCGTAGGCGCGGAAGCTCGCCATGTAGCCGATCGGGGCGTCGAGCCAGACGTAGAAGTACTTGCCCGGCGCATCGGGGATCTCGAAGCCGAAGTAGGGTTTGTCGCGGGAGATGTCCCAGTCACTGAGACCGGTGTCGAACCACTCGTCCAGTTTGTTGCGGATCGCGTCCTGCAGGCGTCCGGAGCGGGTCCATTCGCGCAGGAAGGCCTCGAAGTCGCCGAGCTTGAAGAAGTAGTGCTCGGAGGCGCGCGACTCCGGGCGCGCACCGCTGATCGCGGAGACCGGGTCCTTCAGGTCCAGCGGGCTGTAGGTCGCGCCGCAGGCCTCGCAGGAGTCGCCGTACTGTTCCGCGGCGCCGCATTTGGGGCAGGTGCCCTTGATGAACCGATCGGGCAGGAACATCCCGGCCTCGGGGTCATAGGCCTGGTCGATGGTGCGGGTCTCGATATGTCCGGCATCGCGCAGCGCGGTGTAGATCTGCCCGGCCAGCTCGCGGTTCTCGTCCGAATGGGTGGAGTGGTAGTGGTCGAACCCGATGCGGAATTCGGCGAAGTCGGCCTCGTGCTCCTGGCGCACGCGGGCGATCAGTTCTTCCGGCTCGATGCCCTCGGCGCGTGCCTTGAGCATGATCGGCGTGCCGTGGGCGTCGTCCGCGCAGACATAGATGACCTCGTGGCCGCGCGCGCGCTGGAAGCGCACCCAGATATCGGTCTGGATGTACTCCACCAGGTGGCCCAGGTGGATCGGGCCGTTGGCGTAGGGCAGGGCGCTGGTGACGAGGATCTTGCGCGGGGTATCGGTCATTGCTTGGCTCGTTTGGGTGGCACCGGGCGCGGGTGCAGGGGCGCTATTGTCGGGTTTGGATCGCGGGTTGTCGAGGCGTGCCAAGGGCTCCGGCATGTTGTCCACAGAAGTTGTGGATAACTCTGTGGGCAACCCGGTGGAATCGGTCGCCAGGCCTTGCCACACAAGGCCGCATGACAAATTGGTTAAAAAACGACCAACACATAAGAAGTCAGGGAAAACAGTATCTTGAAGAACAATGGTGCAGCGACTTAGATGCTTGTTCGCCTATCTTGGCCGATGTTCCCTATCTTCAGGCCCTTTGTGCATAAAACCGTTGCAAGGGCCTTGACACCTGCCTTGATTCGCGCCTGCGGGGCTTCGGAAAGGACGGGTGGCTCGTGGTGCCATTGGCGTGGTGCACCGAGGCCAGTAGAATCGCGCGATCACTCCCAACATCGGATGCCACGTACCCATGGCCGAACTCGCGCGAGAGCAGATCGAAAACGCCCTGAAGACCGTTCAGGACAAGTACCTCGAGCAGGACCTGGTCGCCGCCGGCGAGGTCCGGGACATCCGCGTGGACGGTGCCCGTGCCGCGATCGATATCCAGATGGGGTATTCCGCTGCTGGGTACCACGACGAGCTGCGCGCCGCCATCCAGGGCGCACTGGCGGGTGTGGCCGGGCTCGAGTCCTCCGAGGTCACCATCAGCACGAAGGTCACGACCCACGCGGTGCAGAAGAGCCTGAAGCCGATGGCGGGGATCAAGAACATCATCGCCGTGGCTTCCGGCAAGGGCGGGGTGGGCAAGTCCACGACCGCGGTCAACCTGGCGCTGGCCCTGGTCGCCGAGGGCGCGCAGGTCGGTATCCTGGATGCCGACATCTATGGCCCCAGCCAGCCGCGCATGCTGGGGATCAAGGACAAGCCGGAATCCAAGGACGGCAAGAGCATGGAGCCGCTGGAGCGCCACGGCGTGCAGGCGATGTCCATTGGTTTCCTGATCGACGAGGACACGCCAATGATCTGGCGTGGCCCGATGGTTACCCAGGCGCTGGAGCAGCTCCTGAACGAGACCAACTGGAAGGAGCTGGACTACCTGATCATCGACCTGCCGCCGGGTACCGGTGACATCCAGCTCACCCTGTCGCAGAAGATCCCGGTCTCCGGTTCGGTGATCGTGACCACGCCGCAGGACATCGCGTTGCTGGATGCGCGCAAGGGCCTGCGCATGTTCGAGAAGGTCGAGGTGCCGGTGCTCGGCATCATCGAGAACATGAGCATCCACATCTGCTCGAAGTGCGGCCACGAGGAATACATCTTCGGCCAGGGCGGCGCCGAGGGCATGGCGGAGGAATACGGCGTGGATCTGCTGGGTGCCCTGCCGCTGGACATCCGCATCCGCGAGCAGGCGGACGGTGGCGAACCCACCGTGGTCGCCGACCCGGAGGGCCGCATCACGGAGATCTACCGCGAGATCGCACGGCGCACGGGTGCCAAGCTGGCTGAGCAGTCCAAGGACTACAGCAGCAAATTCCCCAACATCGTGATCCAGGACAACTGATCCGGTGCGCCACCAGGGACAGGGCCAATGAGCATCAAGGCGGACCGCTGGATTCGGGAGATGGCCGAGACGAAGGGCATGATCGAGCCCTTCGAGCCCGGCCAGATCCGCTACCGCGACGAGCAGCGGATCGTGTCCTACGGGACCTCGAGCTACGGCTATGACGTGCGGTGCTCCGATCACTTCAAGATCTTCACCAACATCAACTCCAGCATTGTCGACCCCAAGGGCTTCGACGAGGGCAGTTTCGTGGACGTGCAGTCGGACTGCTGCATTATCCCGCCGAACTCCTTTGCCCTGGCGCATACGGTCGAGTACTTCCGCATCCCGCGCGATGTGCTGACCATCTGTCTGGGCAAGTCGACCTACGCGCGCTGCGGCATCATCGTGAACGTGACCCCGCTGGAGCCCGAGTGGGAGGGCCACGTGACGCTGGAGTTCTCCAACACCACGCCGCTGCCCGCCAAGATCTACGCCAACGAGGGCGTGGCGCAGATGCTGTTCCTGCAGTCCGACGAGGTCTGCGAGACCTCCTACAAGGACCGCGGTGGCAAATACCAGGGCCAGCGCGGCGTCACTCTCCCGCGCACCTGACCCAACCCTTCAAGTACGGAGTAGGCCCGCCATGCGTATCGTGATCGCGCTGGGCGGTAACGCCCTGCTGCAACGCGGCGAGACCCCCTCGGCCGAGGCCCAGCAGCACAACGCCCAGCGTGCGGCGGCAGCCATCGCGGCCGTGGCGCGCGAGCACGAGGTGGTCGTCACCCACGGCAACGGGCCGCAGGTGGGGTTGCTCGCCAATCAGGCGGAATGCGATCGCATCGCCTGGCCGCTGGATGTGGTCGGGGCCGAGAGCCACGGCATGATCGGCTACATCCTGGCGCGGGAGCTGCATAACGCGCTGGGCCATGACCGGGTGGCAAGCTTGCTCACCCAGACCGAGGTCGACCCGAACGACCCCGCCTTCGACCACCCGGAAAAGTTCATTGGCCCGACCTGGGGTGCGGCCCGCGCCCGCGCGCTGGCCGACGAGCGCGGCTGGGACGTGGCACCAGACGGCGAGGGCTGGCGGCGGGTGGTGGCGTCGCCGGAGCCGCAACGCCTGCTGGGTATGGAGGCCGTCCGCAGTCTCGTGGATGGCGGGTCGGTGGCGATCTGTGCCGGGGGCGGCGGCGTACCGGTCGCGCGTGATGGCGACGGGCGTCTATACGGCATCGAGGCCGTGGTGGACAAGGACCTGACGGCCGCGCGCCTGGCCGCGCATGTCGGGGCGGACTGGCTGTTGATGATGACCGATGTCGACGGCGTCTACATGGACTGGGGCACGCCGGACGCCCGGCGCCTGAAGGCGCTTCTGGTTACGGCCGTGGAGCCGGCAGCGTACCCGGGCGGTTCCATGGGGCCCAAGATGGAGGCTGCACGGCGCGCTGCCCAGGGCGGCATTCGGGTCGGGATCGGTTCGCTGGAGGACGCCGCGGCTATCCTGGCCGGGCAGGCGGGGACCCGGATCCTGCCGGTGGGCGCCGCCTGAAGCCCTTGCCGGAACCCCCGCCTGTTACACTCGATGTTGCACGCTCGCCGCAGAGTTTGCAGGCTTCGAGTACATATGGATCAAGAGTGAAGATGATGCGAGAGATTCAGCGAGCCGCCCCCCTGGTGATCGGTCTGACGGCCGTGGGTCTGCTGGCGCTAGGCTGCGGCAGCGGCGAGCCGGAGGAGTCGGCCGGCCCCGCCCAGGGCCTGGAGCAGGGCGGCATCACGCCGCAGGACATGTCCAGTGACGAGGCGCGGCGCCCGCAGCAAAGTGGCATGCCCGCCGCGGACGTGAAGCGCGCAACCGACTGATTGGATCGCTGTCCTGCGGGGATTCCCCTGCGGGTCACCACATGAGGTCGTCGGGTACCACGTAGTCCTTGTATGGGTCGTCCGGGGCAGGTTCCGATCCGGTTTCGTCCTCGGCGGGGATGACCAGTGGCCATTCCGGATCGCGCTCGCGGATGCGGTCGGCGGTCTCGCGCGGGATGACCCGGAACCCCTTTTCCGGGCGCACATCCAGGCCGGCAAGCGCGGCGCGGCCGTCGGCCAGGCGCTTTTGCAGGTCGGCGGTCACCGGGAGGTGGCGGATCTGCCCGCCCTGCTGGAAGTGATAATCCAGCGCGGCATCGCCGGTGGGAATCGGCGCCAGGTGGGTGCTGACCAGTTCGCGGATTTGCGCGTGGCGGGCCCGGCGTTCGGCACGTTCCTGCTGTTCGCGGTTCTTCTGTCGCGAACGCTCGGCCTGCTCGGCCTTGCGCGCTTCGGCCACGCCCGGGTCTGGACCCGTGTTGCGGTCCTTCTTCTTCTTCGCGTTCCCCTTCTGGGCCTTGTGCTTTTGCGACTTGGCCTGGCGAACCTGTTTTTCGTCGACCAGCCCCGTTTTCAGGAGCTGGCTGCGCAGATCATCCGACATGAATCCTGCCGTGTTCGGTCAATGTGCGGGGAGGATAGCCGGAATGCGGCCTTGCGTGCACCACGTGCTGTTCAGGCGGCCGTGAACTCGCGCAATCCGTCGCGGATCTCGGCGTCCGGCAGGTCGGGGAACAGGGTGTGCAATCGGCGCTGGCGGTCGATGGCGAATGCGGGGGTGGTCTGCGGCGCCAGGCGCCGGGCCTCCGCGAGCAGTTGCAGGCCGGCGAGCCGCTCGCTTTGAAGCTCCAGTGCCAGCACCGCGCGATAGAGCGCGTTGCGCTCGGGGGTGTGGAGCCGCCGGCGCAGTGCGCGGAGGCGTTCGGTGGAGGATGACTGCCAGCGCCGGGCCGTTTGCCGCAGTACGCGCCATTGCGAGGGTCCGAGGGGCTGCGGGTACCACAGGGCAAACAACGCCAGCATCACGTCCACGCCAAATTCGTCCTGCCAGCGCATCAGACGTTCGCGAACGGTGGGATCGACCCACAGTGCGTCGGCGAATGCCCAGAAGGCGTCGAAGTCCGTGGCCGGCTCCGGGGTGTCCCCGGCTTCAGGCACTGCTCGCGGCGGAGGTGAAGGTGACCCCGGCCGTGTTGCGCAGGCCCTCGGGCTGGAGGATCTCCAGGTCCCGGGTGTGCAGGTTGATTACGCCCTGGTTGCGCAGCTGAGTAAACAGCCGGCTGATGGTTTCCTGGGTCAGGCCCAGGTGGTTGGCGATGTCTGCCCGGGACATGGGCAGGTAGAACCGTTCGGGGGACAGGCCGCGGGCGCGATGACGCTCCGACAGGGCGATCAGGAAGGTCGCCAGACGCTGCTCCGCGGTACGTTGGCCGAGCAGGGCGTGCAGGCTTTCGTCCTGGGCCAGTTCCTGGCTCATCACGCTCATCATGTGCTGGCGGAAGGTCGGCAGGCGGCCGGCGAGGTCGTCGACATGCCCGTAGGGCACGGCGCAGACGCTGGTGGACTCCAGCGCAATGGCACTGACCGGATGCTTGCCGGAGTGGATCGCGTCCAGCCCCAGGAGGTCGCCGGCCAGCGCGAAGCCGGTGATCTGTTCGGTCCCGTCATCGGAGATCAGCACCGTTTTCAGTGCCCCGGTGCGGACCGCGTACAGCGCTTCGAACTTGGTCCCCATGGTGAACAGGGGCGCACCCTTGGCGATCGGCCGGCGTTGCTGGACGATTTGGTCGAGTTGCCAGAGTTCATCCTGGGGCAGGCCCATAGGCAGGCAGAGCTGGCGGAGGGTGCAGTGCTGGCAGGCTTGAGTGGGTCGTAGCGTCATGGGTGCAGGGTAGCCGTTTTTTCGACGTTGGGGAAAGCGATTTTCGGGGTATGCCATCGGGGGCGGGAATGCGGTACTGTCCCCAAGAGTTGTAGGCGATTACAGAAGGTTTTGCCGTCGGTCAGGGGGTCGCGCCCCGAGATGACTCGGGGTCCCCTCCCTCCGACGGCTGCGTGGACAATGCGGGCCATCGGTAATTAGACTGAGTCTAAAAGCTTCGGCATGGTGAGGGTCGGCATTACGCGTGGGGGCTGAGAGACCCGACTGCCAGAACAAGGACAGGGGTAGCGATGATCGAGCGGTTACTGGAGCAATACATACGCTACGGGACCTTCGTGCTGCGGCATCCGGATGGCCGTGAGCAGCGTTTCGGGAACGGCGCGCCGGAAGTCACCATGCAGGTGCATGACAAGGCGGCGTTGCGCAAGATTGGGCGCGACCCGGGCTTCCAGCTGGGCGAGACCTACATGGACGGCCTGTGGTCGCCCGGCCCCGAGGGCCTGCAGGTGTTCCTCGACGTGGCCATGCGCAACTTCGCGCCGATGTTCAAGCAGCGGGTCAACCCTGCAGTGCGCATGCTGCGGGCCCTGATCGAGCAGGGCAACAAGGTGGCGCGCTGCTACCAGAACATCGCCCATCACTACGACGTCGATGAGTGGCTTTATCGTCAGTTCCTGGACGAGGGCATGTTCTACAGCTGCGCCTATTTCGAGCGCCCGGATATGACGCTGGAAGAGGCGCAGCAGGCCAAGTGCGCAATGCTGCGCAAGAAGCTGATGCTGGAGCCGGGGATGCGCGTGCTCGACATCGGTTGCGGCTGGGGCGGTCTGGCCTTCCATCTCGCCGAGCATGCCGACGTGCAGGTAGACGGCGTGACGCTGTCGAAGGAGCAGCTGCGGGTTGCCCGTGACGAGGCCAAGCGTCGGGGGCTCGAGGATCGAGTGCGGTTTCTCTATCAGGACTACCGCGAACACGAAGACCAGTACGACCGCATCGTGAGCGTCGGCATGTTCGAGCATGTGGGCACGCCCAACTACGAGACGTTCTTCCGGCGCGTGCATGATCTGCTGAAGCCGGAAGGCATCGCGGTGCTGCACACCATCGGGCGGCAGGAACCACCGGGGACCTCCAACCCCTGGCTGAGCAAGTACATCTTTCCGGGCGGGTATACGCCGGCCCTGTCCGAGGTGATGGGCGCGCTGGAGCCCACGCCGCTGTGCACCACCGATATCGAGTTCTGGCGCCTGCATTACGCCGAGACGCTGGCCGAGTGGTATCGCCGCTTCCAGACGGTACGGGCCGAGGCCGTCGAACGCTTCGATGAGCGTTTCTGCCGCATGTGGGAGTTCTACCTGGCCAGTTGCGAGGGCACCTTCCGCTGGTGGGATCAGGTGGTGTTCCACGTGCAGATGGCCAAGCAGCAGGATGCGGTGCCGCTGACCCGCGATTACCTCTATCGGGACGATGCCCCCGAAGTGATCTCCACACCGCCCGGGAAGGCCCGGGCACAGCGCAGCGACGCCGCCTGAGGGCGCATCGGACGCGCCGGGCCGCTCGCGCGAGTATCGCCCGGCGCGCGCGAACCGAACACGGTTTCCCTACACTAAGGGGAGCGTTGCGGCCATGCCGGCGGTAACCACCCATTCCGGAGCAGGTGCGCGTGTTCGGTCGCTTTCGTAAACGCAGGGAGGCACAGGGCCAGGAAAGCCCGCAGGCCGGCGGACCGTCACAGGAGCACGTCCTGATCGAGGCGGCCGGGCGCAGCCGCATTACAGAGGTGGCTGCCACCGCACGGCGCGTACCCTGGTCGCTGAACTTTCTCCAGTTGCTGTGGGCCGCCGGGCCGGTCACGTTCCTGGCGATGCAGGGCGGCTACTTCCTCGGTTTCGGCCACGCCGCCCCGGCACAGAACTTCATCTTCTTTGCCGTTTACACCCTGCTGTTCGGGGTCATCGGCCTGGTCGCGCGCTTCGTCGCGGATGCCACACGGGGCAAGCGCCAGGAGCGCTCGCGCGATCAGCTGCGCAACACCATCGACTTGCTGCCGGATCTGCTGTTCGTTACCCGCGACCTGGCGATGGGCGAGATGACCCCGGACATGCGCCGGCGCAAGGCAGCCCAAGTCCTGCTGCACGAAGTGGATATCGCCCCCGAGGCCGTGGCGGTCGCGGTGCGCGAGATGACCGGCGATGCCAGCCTGGCGGCCGCCGCGGAGCAGATCGAGATTTATCGTCGCCTGGGGCTGCGCTCGCGCGTCGCGGATCTGGTGGATGCGACCGAGGACTCCCGGCTCGCGGCCCTGGAGAAGCTGCACCACGAGGCGCCGGAGGTTGCGGATCTCCTGCGCGATCGCCTGCGGGGCGTGGCGCCAACCCAGGAGGACGGTGTCCGCCGGGTGGATCAGTTCCTGGATCGACTGTTCTCCGCCGCGGACGCCGATGACCTGGCGCGTTGCACCCTCGACGATGTGCAAGCGATCTTCGTGTTGGCCTTCGAGCTGGTGAACGGACGCCAGATCAAGCGGCTGAGCTTCGAATGGTCGGGGGGCTGGCAGCTCGGGGCGGCCCTGGACCGCCTCGAATCCCAGGGCAACCGCTTCCGTGTGGCTCAGGCCGGGGTGGTCAGCCGCCTGCGCTCGCTCGGCATCCTGCTGTCCCAGCACGAGGCGTCGGGCCTGGATCCACAGGCGCTGCGCGAGCCGGTCGTCAGCCTGGGTCGTCAGGTGCTGGAGGCGGTGCAGCGTCTGGAGGATCTCGAACCTTCGGAGAATTCGCCGGATGGGCAGATGCTGGGGCTCGCCCTGCGTCGGGTCGAGGACCTGCGCGAGGCGCGCGATCAGCTGATGCAGGCGCAAAGCCGCTACACCAACGCCGTGGAACGCTGGGAGGCCCTGCGCCGGGCGCAGGTCGAGAAGCGCGGCGAGAAGCGCTGGTTCAAGCGCAGCGTGCGCGGCATCCGGGTGAGCGAGGAGCTGATCGAGCTGACCGACGACCAGAAGCTGAAACTGGCCAGCCACTTCTGCTCTTTCCTCAAGGAACTCAAGATCGAGCGCGAGGGTGACCTGTTTTACTTTGGCGGCTCGGCACTGGATGCGGAGACTGCCAAGCGGATCGGGATCCAGCTCGCCTTGATCATGGAGCCGCTGGTGGATCTTACGAATCCCAGTATCCAGCGCGCGATCTATGCCAACCCCGCGGCCTATCTGGGCGGGCTCTACGTGGGCATGAGCGCGGATGCCAAGGCAGGCCTGGGCTCGGCCATGGTGCGCAAGGTCCGGCAGGATCTCGGGCGCATGGCCGAGTGGCTGGCGCTGCGCCTCACACGCATTTATCACCTGCCATTGAGCGATCCCATGCGTGACTTCCTGGTCGATCACTACGGCGCCAATCGCGAGCGCCTGGACATGCTGGCCACCCACCCCGGGGACGAGTCGCATCCGGTGGCTTTACGCGCCGAGCGCTCCCCCGAGTTCGACGCCATGTTGCAGGACAAGACCTGGGGTCTGCTGCTCAAGCGCGGGACCCGCTACCTGTACGCGGAGGAACGGCGCCGCCGCTGATCGGCATCGATATGCGAGCCTGCTAGCGTCACTCGGGATCGCGTGGGGGGGGGGCTCGGCTGGTAATTTTGCGCCCAACTGTGTAGGGTTCGCTGCGTTCCTCGGTGCCCGACCAAGCACGGCTTGGCGGGTTAAACGGGAAGATCGGTGAGTCTCCGACGGGCCGCAAGGCCCTGGGATGAATCCGACGCTGCCCCCGCAACGGTGATCGAGCGAGAGACCGCCAGTCGGTTTCTGATGGTCGCGGCCAGTGCCACTGAACATGATGTTCGGGAAGGCGCCGCACCGGACGCTCGTCAGCCCGGAGACCGGCCAGGGAATGATCGCGCGGCATGCGGCGGGCATGCGAGGCGGATGATCGTGCCGGGCCGTTCGCCGGTCCTGGCCGATCCCCCTCGTGTCTGTCTCCCCCTGTCTGCGCGATCCCGACGAATCAACGGCGTGCGGGCGGCTCGCCGGGAGACACGGACGACATGAAACGCACAGCACTTTCCTCGGCCATCCTGCTGGCCATGACCCCCGCCCTGGCACACGCCCAGGACGCACCCGAAACCGAAGCCCAGACCCTCGACACCGTCCAGGTGACGGCGACGCGCGTCGCCCAGACCGTCGACGAGACGCTCGCATCGGTCACCATAATCGACCGTGAAGAGATCGAGCGGCTGCAGCCCAAGCAGTTCACCGATCTGCTCGAAGGCCGCGCGGGGATGGAAACCTCCCAAAACAGCGCTTTTGGCAAGACAACGTCCGTCTATACCCGCGGGACGAATTCCGATCACACCTTGTTGCTGGTCGATGGAGTCCGTATGGGTTCCGCCACCACAGGTGGCGCGAGCTGGCAGTTCCTACCGTTGGAGGAGATCGAGCGGGTCGAGATCGTGCGCGGGCCCCGAACCAGTGTCTACGGTTCCGACGCCATCGGCGGGGGGGTGCAGGGGTTTACTCGTGAAGGCCGCAAGGGACCGCCGAAGGTCAACGCGTTTGTCGGCGGGGGTAGCTTCAACACCTGGGAAGCAGGTGTCGGCGTGGCCGGAGGCACTGATAGCACTAGCTACAGTTTCTCGATCAGCCACTTTGATACTGACGGCATCAATGTCCAGGACGACTTTGGGGATGATGACCCTAATGGATATGACAATACCTCGCTTTCGACTAAGGTCTCGCACCGGCTGGAAAATGGGATCGAGGTCTTCGGCAGTATTCTTTACTCCGAAGGTGAGTCGGAATTTGATAGTACAGAGGGGCGCGATTACACCGATTATGTCCATGCTGCGGTCCGTGGCGGTGTTCGTTTGGCCATCACGGATCGTTGGGAAACGGAGGTCAGTTTAACGCACAGCAGGGATGAGAACGATCGTTATAATGATGGAAGCTTCGCGTCGCGTTATAACACCACTCGGGATTCCATAGACTGGCTGAACGAGATCGCGTTGACGGATCGTCTGTTCTTGACGGCTGGCCTGGATGCGCGGGAAGACCGTATTGAAGTCGACGATCCTGGCTTTTTCGGAACGGAAAAGTACGAGGAAAACAGCCGTTACAACGTGGGCAGTTACGCCTTGCTCCAAGCGGAACTAGGGGATCATCTCCTAGAGGGTTCGCTGCGTCACGACGACGACGAGCTTTTTGGTGACAAGACTACCGGACAGATTGCCTGGGGGTTGCAGGCCACTGACGCGCTGCGCCTGCGAGCCTCCTACGGTACTGCTTTCAAGGCCCCCACCTTCAACGAGCTTTACCATCCGGATATCGGATGGTACCGGGGTAATCCGGATCTTGTTCCAGAGGAATCTGAGACTTTCGAGATTGGAGCCAGGTACTCGGCTGGAGGAGCTTACCTCGATGTTTCCGTGTTCGAAACTCGCGTTGATGACTTGATCCAAAGTCAATGTGTCGCAAATTGTGACGCTGAACAGTTTTTTATGATGGTCAATGAACCGGCCAACATTAATGAGGCGCGTATTCGTGGCCTAGAGATCGAAGGTGGCCACGATTTTGGACTGTGGACTTCCCGAGCTTCGCTGACTCTGGTTGATGCGAAGGATCGTGAGACTGGGAACGAGCTCCAGCGGCGTTCACCTGTAACCGCCCGTTTTGACTTGGATCGGCAATTCCAGGACTTCTTGCTCGGAGGGTCCGTGATTGGGAAGAGTCGTTCGTATAATGATGCCGGCAATGAACATCGGCTCTCTGGGTATGGTCTGATGAACCTTCGTGCGGGTTACCAGATCGATCCGGAGTGGCGAATCGAGGCCTCGGTCGACAACGTGTTCGACAAGGATTACGAGACCGTGGGCGGGTACAACCAGCCGGGGCGGGCCGCCTTCGTGAAACTCCGCTACCAGCAGAGGTAAGAACATGGGTAATCGACTGTCGAAGATCGCGACCCGCACGGGTGATGAAGGCCGAACCGGCTTGGGTGATGGGTCGCGCGTGGACAAGGACTCGCATCGCGTCGAGGCCTTCGGAGATGTGGATGAGCTGAACAGTGTGATCGGCCGGTTGCTGACGCACGTTCTGCCCGAAGAGGTTCGCCGCTCGCTGGCGCTGGTGCAGCACGAGCTGTTCGACCTGGGGGCGGAACTGGCGGTGCCGGGGCATCAGGCGTTGCCGGATGCGTCGGTGGAGCGTCTGGACGTGGAGCTCGAGTCCTTCAACGACGATCTGCCGGCCCTGAAGGAGTTCATTCTCCCGGGCGGCGGGCCGGCCTCGGCTGACTGTCATATCGCCCGCACGGTCTGCCGGCGCGCGGAACGGCGTCTTGTCGCGCTCAACCACCACGAAGCGCTGCGCCCGGGTTCGCTGGCCTACATCAACCGGCTGTCGGATCTCCTTTTCGTGCTTTGTCGCGTCCTCGCGCGCCACGAGAACGGCGAAGAGATCCTCTGGCAGCCGGCCAGCCAGCGCGGCTGACGCGCTCGTCTGATCGGCGTCGCTGCGGCGGCGCCTGATTCCCATTGCAACGGTCGCGGGCGTGTCGAGTACGCGCCTCGCGGCCCCTTGCGCCTGTTTTTCGGGAAGTCTCCATGCGTTTGCGTTGCACAATTCTGATGGCTTTGGCGTTTTTTTTATTCGGGGTCGGCACGGCCGGGGCCGGACCGCTGGTAGTGGGCGTCGTCTCCGATCGCTCGGCGGCGGAGGTCGCCGCCGGGGCGCATCGCTTCCTTGAGGCCTATCCGGAGGCGGAGGTCGTACTGCGCACCCCCGAGCAGCTCACGGACAAGTCGGACGAGGCGGTGTCGACGCTGTGGCGCGAGGCCGATGCGGTACTCGTCGCGGCCGTCTTCGGGGATCAGGCCGCGCGCCTCGATCGTCTGTTGCGGGAGGCCTCGCCGCCCGAGGGAGCGCCGATTCTGGCCATTAACAGTGTGCGCCACCTGACGGCGTTGTCGCGGATCGGCGGCGAGTCCGTACTCGCGGGCCTCGATGACGAGGTGCGCACCGAACTGGCGGCCAACCCCGAACCGGGCGAGGACCCGCGCGCGCACCTGGCCCAGCAGCAGGAGCGCTTCCCCGAACAGGCGGACTGGCTGACCGGGCGCGCGTTCTACCAAGGGCGCACGCCGGAGAACATGGAGGGCCTGATGCGCTGGCTGGCCGCGCACGGCGGCCACGCGATCGACGTGCCCGATCCGGACCCGCGCGAGACCATCCGTTATTACCGTCATGGCGGTTCCAGTCCCGATCCGGACGCTCTCGACCTGGAGGCGGGTCCGGCCGTGGCGCTGCTGGATCTGGATACCGGTGACCGGCCGGGCGACCGCGCCCTGCTGGATGCGGCCTGTGAGGCCTTAGAGAACCGCGATATCCAGTGTTTTGTGGTGCTCGCGCGGTGGGGCGGGGCGAGCCGCGAGGCAGTCGAGACCCTGGAGAACGTGACCGGGCCGGCGGATCTCGCGGGGATCGTGAGCCTGCAGGACTTCGTGGTCGGCGGGGGCGGCAACCGCGAGGCGGTGGCCGAGGCCTTCGGCGAGCTGGATGTCCCGGTGATCAAGGGCATCCGACTGGCGGACGTGAGCGCGACCCAGTGGCGGCTGTCGCACGAAGGAATCCCCTGGGACAAGGTGCACTACCACGTGGCCATGCCGGAGTTGCAGGGCATAAGCCAGCCGATGGTGCTGGCGGCCGCGGGCGCCCCGGAACAGGACGAACGCACGGGAGTGCGCCTGACCATGACCGGGCCGATCGGCGAGCGCGTCGAGGCCCTGGCGGACCGGGTGGCAAGCTGGCAGCGGCTGCGCACCCTCGACAACGCGGACAAGCGGGTCGCGGTTGTCTACTACAACCATCCGCCAGGTCGCCAGAACATCGGCGCGGACAAGCTGGATGTTCCCGAGTCGTTGCTGGAGATCCTGCAGAACCTGGAGGCGGCCGGCTATGACCTGGGTGGCGAAGTGCCGGAGGATGCCGAAGCCCTGCTGGACATGATCCAGGACCGGGCGGTGAATCTCCCGGAGCAGGCAGATGCGCTGGACGCGATCGCCGGCCGGGTGGCCGCGCTCGATCGCGAGCAGTACCAGGCCTATTTCGACGCCCTGCCGGAGTCGATCCGGGCCGAGCTGGTGGATGGCCCGATCGGCTACCTGCAGGCGCGCCTGGAGGCGGCCAAAGCCGCCGACGAGATCGATTTGGCACAAGCCGCGCTGGAAAGCGGTGTCGGTGATCTGCGCCACATGCTCGAGAGTTATCCGCACGCGGCCCAGGATCGGGCGCTGGATCTGCTCGCACAATTCGAGGCGGCCTGGGAGGCCACGCTGGCGGGGGAAGACGCGCACGCGACGACCGAGCAACTGCGCAAGGCCCTGGTGCGCACGGGCATCCCCGGCCTGACCGGCTGGGGCGAGCCGCCGGGCGAGGCGATGACCCGCGACGGCGAGATGCTGTTCCCGGGGATCGAGTTCGGCAACGTGTTCATCGGCCCGCAGCCGCCGCGCGGCTGGGAGGTCAGCGAGCGCCTGCTGCACGCCAACACCACGTTCCCGCCGACCCACCAGTATGTCGGTTTCTACCACTGGATCCGCGATCACTTCGAGGCGGATGCACTGGTCTATGTCGGGCGCCACTCGACCCGCGAATTCCTGCCGCGGCGGCGGGCGGGGCTGGCGCCGGATGATTACCCCGAGATCCTCGGGGGCGCCCTGCCAATCATCTATCCCTACATCGTCGATGGCGTGGGTGAGGGCATCCAGGCCAAGCGCCGGGCCATGGGCGTGATGATCAGCCACCTGACCCCGCCACTGGCGGCCACCGAGCTGTACGACAGTCTGCTGGAGCTGCGCCAGCTGGTGGAGACCTACGAGGCGGCCGCGCAGCCGGATGCCGCGACACGTTCGCGGGCGGCCCAGACCCTGCGCGAACGTATCGAGGATCTCGGCCTGACCGAGACCATCGAGCACGAACTGGCCCGGGGCCATCATCATGACCACGGGCACCACCATGACGAACACGGGCATCACCACGACGGTCATCATGATGAACCCGATTCCGGGCACGGCGAAGGTCACGAGGATGATCACGGCGACGAGTCTCGGGATGCGGATCATCACCGGGAACATGGGGATGAAGCGCACGAACATGCCCATGAGCATGACCACGAGAACGAGCATGCGGACGAGGGTCATGACGACCACGGAACCACCTCGCTCACGGAGATGGACGAGGAGCTTCTGGTCCACGAGATCGGCCACTACCTGACCGACATGCAGGAAGACCAGATGCCGCTGGGGCTGCACGTGTTCGGGCGCGACTGGAGCGACGAGGCCGTGGACACCATGCTCGAGTCGATGGCGGGTGACGACGCGGTCGGCGACGACTGGGACGCGAAGCTGCGTGGGTCCCCGGCCAGTGAACGCGCACATCTGCTGGCGGCACTGGAGGGACGTTTCGTGCCACCGGGGCAGGGAAACGATCCGATCCGCACGCCGGAGGTGTTGCCGACCGGGCGCAACTTCCATGCGCTGGCGGCGGATCTGGTGCCCACGCGCATTGCCTGGGGCATTGGCCAGGAACTGGCCGCGGATGCCCGTGAGCACGGCGATCCCGAGGCCGACGGCAGCGAGGCGATCATCCTCTGGGCGTCGGATACCGTGCGCGATGAGGGCGTGATGATCGCCTTCGGCATGGATATGCTGGGCATTCGCCCGGCCTGGAACAGTCGCGGGATTGTCCAGGGACTGGAGCGCATGGACCTCGACGAGGCGGAGCGTGACCGCCGTCGCGATGCCCTGTTCACCACCTCCGGTTTGTTCCGCGACCTCTACGAGGACCAGCTGGTGTGGCTGGATCGTGCCGCTCGCCTCGCGCTGGATGGCTCGTCCGAGATCATTCTTGCGGAATACCCCGAGCTGGAACCGGCACTGGAGGCGGCCCTGGCCCCGCTGGGGCAGGACCTGCGCGATCCGGGCGACGAGCCGCTGGCGCGCAACGACGTGGCCGCGCAGTGGGTGGAGGACACCCAGGCCCTGCGTGCGGCCGGGCTCGATGGCGCCGGGGCCGGGCAGCAGGCGGCCCTGCGCGTGTTTGGCTCCGCGCCCGGTGCCTACGGCGCGGGGGTCAACCGGCTGGCGGATCGCTCCGGCGCCTGGGAGGACCGCGCCGAACTGGGTGCGGCCTACCTGCGGCGCATGGGCCATGCCTACGGAGCGGATGAGTCCGGTGGCTCTGCGCACGAGGCCTTCGAGGCCCGTCTGGGCCAGGTCGGGCGGACCTACCTCGGGCGCGCCTCGCATCTCTACGGCCTGCTGGACAACGACGACGGGTTCGACTTCCAGGGCGGTCTGTCCACCGCGGTCGAGAGTATCCGCGGCGAGGTGCCGGACAACCGCGTGCTGCAGCACGCCGATCCGGACGACCCGCGGGTGGAGACCCTGGGCCGCGCGCTGATGCGCGAATTGCAGGGGCAGAACCTGAACCCGCAGTGGATCGAGCCGCTGATGGATCACGGCTATGCCGGGGCCCGCACCATGGCCCGGGACTTCGTCGACAACCTGTGGGGCTGGCAGGTGACCAACCCGGAGATCATCCGTTCCTGGGTCTGGGACGAGGTGCACGACGTGTATCTGCAGGATCGCCACGGGCTGGGGATGCAGGAGTTCCTGGCCGACGGCCACAACGTGCACGTGAAGACCCACCTGCAGGCCGTGCACCTGGTTGCGGCCAGCCACGGATTCTGGGACGCCGATCCCGAGGTGCTGGATGCATTGTCCGAGCGCTTCGCGGAACTGGTCGCCGAGCACGGCCTGCCCGGCAGCGGTCACACGCGCCCGGATCATCCCATGCTGGACGAGGTGGCCGAGCGCCTGGACGACGCCGAGCTGCGCGCGGCCTTCGAGGCGGTGCGGGCGGCCGCGCAGATCGACCGGGCGGAGCCCGAGGCCGACCCCAGTCGCGTCACCGAGATCCAGCCGCTGGAAGACCCTACCGCGCAGGAGGTGCAGGAGATCCCTGAGCCGGCCGAGGCCGACGGCGGCCAGGAGACCGGCGATGAGGCGGCGGGCATGCCCTGGCTCCCCTGGCTGGTTGCCGCTGCGCTGTTCCTGCTGCTGCTCGGCGGCATCGCCGCCGGCCGCCGCCGATAACGCTCGCTGGATATTTGGCCCGTAGGAGCCTGCTGGCAGGCGAACCGACCATGCCCTGGCGGTCTCTGGCGGGTGCTTCGCCTGCCAGCAGGCTCCTACAGGGCCGGTGTCATGAGTGAACGAAGGGTAACGAGGTAAACCGAATGTCTTTCTCGATCACGATGGAGCTGATGGACACCGTGGTGCGCTGGCTGCTGGAGCCAGTGATCGTTGGCCTGCTGGTGCTGGTCGCGGTCGCCGTCTGGGAGCTCGGGCTGGCACTGGGTGAACGCTCCGGTGGGTTACGCCGTCTGGAATTGAGCGGCGATGCCGAACGCCTCGCTTACCGTGCCCGGCGGCGCATCGACCGCGCCGATCTGCTGGCGCGCATCGGCCCGATGCTCGGGCTGATGGGGACGTTGATCCCGCTGGGTCCGGGGCTGGCCGCGATGGGCCGGGGCGAACTGGAAATCCTCGCCCAGGCCGTTACGGTGGCCTTCAATACCACGGTGCTGGGACTGCTGGTCGGCATTCTCGGCTTCCTGCTCGGGCGCCTGCGTCGCCGCTGGTATGACGCGGCGATGGAGCGTATGGAGGCGGCGGCATGAGGGTCCCGCACTACCGCGCCTCGCGCTTCGACGCGCCCGACGAGGAGCCGATGGGCCCGCTGGCCAATCTGGCCGACATCATGCTGGTGTTTGCCGTCGGCCTGATGGTGGTGATGGCCGCATCGGGCGGCGGGTTGGAGCCGGCCAGTGGCGGCGCCGAGATCGAGCCCGGGCGCGAGATCCCGGACCCGCCCGAAGGGGCCGGCGAGGCCGGCTCGGGTTTCGAATCCATGGGGCAGGTCTACCGCGATCCGGAGACCGGACGGATGATCCTGATCGGCGAATAGCCACTCTAGGCGCCGTCCGAATGCCCGTATGACGCAACGAATCAAGGAGTAACAGAACGATGAGCGAAGACACCGAAGCGGCTCGCGCCGAACGCCACGCCCAGCGCATGGCGCGCAAGAAGGAGGTCGTGGACCGCAAGATCGCCGAAGCCCAGGAGGAGAAGGGGGTGTTCCTGATCCTGACCGGCAACGGCAAGGGCAAGAGCTCCTCCGGCTTCGGCATGGTCGCCCGTGCCCTGGGGCACGGCATGCAGGTGGGCATCGTCCAGTTCATCAAGGGGCAGTTCGCCACCGGCGAGGAGGCCTTCTTCCGCGGTCAGGACAACGTGCAGTACCACGTGATGGGCGAGGGCTACACCTGGGAGACCCAGGACCGCGAGAAGGATGTCGAGGCCGCCCGCGATGCCTGGGCGCATGCCCGCGACATGCTGCGCGACCCGAACGTCGATCTGGTGCTGCTCGACGAGCTGCACATCGCGCTGAAATACCAGTACCTCGACGTGGCCGAGGTCCTCGAAGAACTGGCCAACCGCCCGCCGATGCAGCACGTGATCACCACCGGCCGCGCCGCGCCCAAGGCGATGATCGAGGCGGCCGATACCGTCAGCGAGATCGGTGTGGTCAAGCACGCCTTCCAGGCCGGCATCAAGGCGCAAAAGGGGATCGAGCTGTGAGCGTGAGCTGTCCCGCCGCGTTCGTGGCGGCCCCGGCCTCGGGCCAGGGCAAGACCACGATCACCGCCGCCATCGCTCGCTACCACCGTAACCAAGGCCGGCGCGTGCGCGTGTTCAAGACCGGCCCGGACTTTCTCGACCCGATGATCCTGGAGCAGGCCTCCGGCCACCCGGTGGATGCGCTGCATCTGTGGATGGTGGGCGAGGCCGCCTGCCGGGCGATGTTGTACGAGGCGGCACAGACGTCCGACCTGATCCTGGTGGAGGGATCGATGGGGCTGTTCGACGGGGATCCCTCCGGCGCGGATCTGGCCCAGGCCTTCGGGTTGCCGATCCTGGCGATCCTGGATGCCAGCGGTATGGGTCAGACCTTCGGGGCGCTGGTGCACGGCTTGTCGACCTATCGCCCGGGCTTGTCATTCGCCGGCGTGATCGCCAACCGGGTGGGCAGCCCGGGGCATGCCCGGATGCTGGAGGACTGCACCCCGGACGCAATCCGCTTCTTCGGCGCCGTGCAGCGCAACGAGACGCTGAGTGTCCCGGATCGTCACCTGGGCCTGGTCCAGGCGGGCGAGATCGCCGACCTGGATGCGCGGCTGGAGGCCGCGGCGGCTGCGATCGAAGAGGCCGGCGTGACGGGCCTCCCGGAGCCCGTGACCTTTCATCCGGAAGCGATCGCGCCGATCACGGCGACCCTGTCCGGCGTACGCGTCGCGATTGCACGGGATGCGGCCTTCGCGTTCATGTATCCGGCCAATCTGCGGCTGCTGGAGAAGATGGGCGCCGAACTGCGGTTCTTTTCCCCGCTTGCCGGGGATGGGCTGCCGGAGGCCGATGCCGTCTGGCTCCCGGGCGGCTACCCCGAGTTGTATCTGGATCAACTGGCCGCCAATACCGCTCTGAAGTCGGACCTGGAGGCCCACCATGCGGCCGGTCGCCCGATCCTGGCGGAGTGCGGGGGCTTCCTCTATCTGCTGGATGAACTGGCGGACCGCGAGGGCCACACCGCGGCCATGGCCGGACTGGTGCCGGGCAAGGCCCAGCTGGCGGACCGCTTGCAGGGCTTGGGTCTCCAGGCGGCCCCGCTGCCGGAGGGCGAGTTGCGCGGACATACCTTCCACCACACCCGCTCCGAGGTCGGCCTGGAACCTTACGACCATTGCTGGCGGGCCCGCGGGACGGGGTCGCAGGGGGAGGCGATCTATCGCGATGGTCGCCTGAGCGCGACCTATCTGCACGCCTGGTTCCCGTCTAACCCCGAGGCCACGGCGCAGCTGTTTCGGCCATGAGTGATGCGCAGCGGGATAATGTGACGCGGATCGGACCGGGGGCACGCGCCGGGGCCAGCATCCGGCTGGGCGGCGAGCGGCGGGCCGGCTGCGTGGATCTGGTCGGTGCGGGTCCGGGCGATCCGGGGCTGCTGACACTGGACGCGGTAGCCGCGATGCAGCACGCCGACATCCTGCTGCACGACCGCCTGATCCCGGATGCGATCCTGGATCTGGCGAACCCGGAGGCGCAGCGGCTGTACGTGGGCAAGGCACGCTCACGGCACAGCTGCGATCAGGAGGACCTGAACGAGCGCATGATCGCGTTGGCGCGGGAGGGGCACTACGTGGTGCGCCTGAAGGGTGGGGACCCGTTCGTCTATGGTCGCGGCGGCGAGGAGGCGGCGGCGATCGCCGCGGCCGGGATCCCGGTCCGCATCGTGCCGGGGATCACCGCGGCGGGTGGCTGCGCGGCGTATGCCGGGATCCCGTTGACCCATCGCGATCATGCCTATCGCTGCCAGTTCGTGACCGCCCATCGCCGCGCCGGCGAGACCGATCTGGACTGGGCCTCGCTGGTCCATCCGCAGCAGACCCTGGTCGTCTACATGGGGCTGCACACCCTGGCCGAGGTCTGCGGCGAGATGATGGCGGCGGGCGCGGATGGCGCGATGCCGGCCGCGTTGGTGGAGCAGGGCACGCGCCCGACGCAGCGCGTCATCGAGGGCACGCTGGCGGACCTTCCCGCGCGGGTTGCGGATCTGGCCATCCAGTCGCCCGCGTTGCTGATCGTGGGCGAGGTGGTGCGCCTGCGCGAGACGATTGCCACGCCGGGCTTCGAGCCCGGGCCGGGGACGCATGAAGTCGGCTGATCGCTACAGTGCGGAGGGCGGCATGCGCCCGGAGACGTGCGAGACAACCGGGCGCCTGCGCACCGGCCTGACCACCGGTGTCTGCGCGACCGTGGCCGCCGTGGCCGGCGCACGCTGGCTGCTGGAGGGGCGGCGGCTCGAGACGGTCGAGGTCACCCTGCCGAGGGGGCAGGTCGTGCGCCTGGCGTTGAACGATCTGGAGCCCACCCCGGGTGGCGCGGTCGCCGGGGTCATCAAGGATGCCGGCGATGACCCGGATGCCACCCACGGGGCTCGGGTCTGGGTCGAGGTGGCCCTGTGTGGTGCACCTGGCGTTGTGTTCATGGCGGGTGCCGGGGTCGGGACGGTCACGCGTCCGGGCCTGGTGCTGGCGCCGGGCGAGCCGGCGATCAACCCGGTCCCGCGACGCATGATGCAGGGGCATCTGGAGGCGCTTGCCGAGGCGACCGGTTACAGCGGGGGCTTCCGGGTCACGGTCGGGGTGGACGGGGGCGAACGGATTGCCGAGCGGACCATGAATGCCCGCCTGGGCATCCTCGGCGGTCTCTCGATCCTGGGCACCACGGGGATCGTGCGCCCGTTTTCCTGCGCCGCCTATATCGCATCCATCCATCAGGCCATCGACGTGGCCCGCGCCAACGATTGTCCGCGTGTGGCCTGCTGTACCGGCGGCACCAGCGAGGCGGCGGTGCGTGAACGCTACGGTCTGGACGACCTGGCGCTGATCGAGATGGGGGATCTGTTCGGGGCGGCGCTGAAGTACCTGCGGCGCCACCCCCTGCCCGCGGTGGTGCTGGCCGCGGGCTTCGGCAAGCTCAGCAAGTTCGCGGCCGGGCACCTGGATGCGCATAGCCGCAAGTCGCGCATCGATCTCGACGCCCTGGCGGGGGAAGCCGCGGATCTGGGCGCCAGCCCGGACCTGTTGGCGCGCATCCGCGCGGCCAACACCAGTGCCCAGGCCCTTGCGGACTGCCTGGAACAGGGCGTGGCGCTGGCCGACCGGATCAGCGCGCGCGCCTGGCAGCGGGCCCGCGGAATGTTGCCGGAGACCACAGCGCTGGAGGTCTGCGCGGTGGATCGGGCGGGACGCATCGTCGGGTTTGCCGATGGCGCCAGGGGCCTTGCGCCATGACGGCCGCGGCGATCGCCCTGCAGTCGGTAGCCAAGCGCTACGCCGGTGGCCGGGTCGGGCTGGCGAACGTGGATCTGGAAGTGCCGGCGGGCAGCTTTTTCGGCCTGCTGGGTCCGAACGGGGCGGGCAAGACCACCCTGGTGGGGCTGTTGACCACGCTGGTGCGGGCGGATCGCGGTTCGATCCGGGTCTGCGGGCACGATGTGGCCACGCAGGCGGTGGCGGCGAAGGCGTGCATGGGCGTGGTGCCGCAGGAGGTGAATTTCAACAGCTTCGAGCCGGTGGGCGAGATCGTCGAGGCCCAGGCGGCCTACTACGGGCTGTCCCCGAGGCGTGCGCGCGAGCGAACCGGCGAGGTGCTGCAACAGGCGGGTCTGCTGGACCGGCGCGAACAGTCGGCCTGGGGCCTGTCGGGCGGCATGAAGCGCCGGCTGATGATTGCCCGCGCCCTGGTACACCGCCCTCGCGTGCTGTTGCTGGACGAGCCGACGGCGGGGGTGGACCTGGAGGGGCGCCATGCAACCTGGGAGCTGCTGCGTGGCTTGAACGCGGATGGCGTGACCATCCTCCTGACCACCCACTATCTGGAGGAGGCCGAGAGCCTGTGCGACAGGCTGGCGATCCTGGATCAGGGCGAGATCGTCGCGCGCGGAGAGACCGGCGAGCTGCTGCACGGGCTGAACGTGCAGACGCTGGTGCTGGAATTGAACGCGCCACTGGACGCGGCCCCGGTCCTGGAGGGGCTGGCGACCCGTCTGGTGGATATCTGGACCCTGGAGATCGATCTCCCGCAGGGCATGGAGGTCAATGACCTGTTCGATCGCCTGGGCGGAAGCGGGGTCCGGGTCGCGGGACTGCGCAACAAGCGCAACCGGCTCGAGTCGCTGTTCCTGCAGCGCATTGCGAAACGCGCGGACGCACTGCAAGGGGCCGGGGCATGAGACTCGCGGCCTACGCATTCGCCTATTGCGGGATGGTGGTCAAGCAGGTGCGCCGGTTCCTGCGGGCCTGGGTGCAGAACCTCCTGCCATCGGTGGTGACGACCGTCCTGTTCCTGGTGATCTTCGGTCATCTGATCGGGCGCGAACTGGGCACCATGCGGGGGGTCGACTACGCCGATTTCATCCTGCCCGGCCTGATCATCCTGGCGGTTGCCACCAATGCCTACAGCAATGTGACGCTGGCGTTCTACGGCGCCCGCCTGCAGCGGCATATCGAGGAGCTGCTGGTCGCGCCGCTGCCCGCCTGGCTGATTGTGGCGGGCTTCGCCACCGGTGGCGTGATCCGCGGGCTGCTGGCCGGGGCGCTGGTGGCGCTGGTGGCGATCCCGTTTACCCATCTCCAGCTGCACCACCTGGCGGCCACGTTGGGGATCGCGCTGATCAGTGCCTTGCTGTTCGCGCTGGCCGGGCTCTTGAACGGCCTGTATGCACGCAGCTTTGACCATACCTCCGTAGTGGCCACGTTCGTGTTGACCCCGCTGATCTACCTGGGAGGCCTGTTTTACCCGGTGGAACGGATGCCCGAGCCCTGGCAGTCGTTGGCGGTGCTGAACCCGCTGTATTACATGATCGAGGGCTTTCGCTACGGCCTGCTGGGGACCGGGTCCTTCGCCTGGGCCACGACCTTCTGGGTCCTCGTGGGGGCGACGCTCGTCGTCGGTGGGCTGGCCTGGGCCCTGGTGGCGCGCGGCGTGCGGATCCGCACATGAGCGCGGGCAGGGTGAAGTCGTGATTGCCGATCGTCCGCGGGTGCGCCAGGCCTGTCCGGGGGTTGCCGCGCCGATGAGCACCGGGGACGGTTTGCTGATGCGGGTACGTCACCCGATCGGGGGGCTGGATGCGGAGCAGGCGCAGACCATCGCGGAGGTGGCGCGTCGCTTTGGTTCCGGTGCCCTGGAGCTGACTAGCCGCGGCAATCTGCAGTTGCGCGGTCTGGACACGGCGGATCTGGAGCCGGCACGTGCCGAGTTGGAGAACGCGGGTCTGGCCGATCGCGATCCCGCGATGGAGGCAGTGCGTAATGTCCTGGTGGCCCCGGTGACGGACATCGATCCGGAGGCGGCCATGGATGTACAGCCGGTCGCGCGGGCCCTCGCGCGGGCGCTTGTGCAGAACCCGCGTCTGCGGGCACTGCCGCCGAAGGTCGGGGTGCTGGTGGAGGCCGGCGGCGATTTGCCGCTGGATGGCGTAGCGGCGGACCTGCGGCTGGAGGCCTGTGCGGGGTTGGGAGGGGTGTGGTTTCGGGTGGCTGTAGGCGCGTCCAGTCGCACGGCCACGGTGCTTGGCTGGACGCGGCCGGAGAAGGTCGTGGACGTCGCCCTGGCGGTGCTCGAACGCTTCGTGGAATTGCGCGAAGGCGAGGTGGATCCGCCGGGGCGTGTGGCCGGCGCCGTGGCCCGGTTCGGCCCGAATGTGCTGACGCCGCCGGGGCTGGAGCGTGTGCTCCCGGGCGGGGACTGGGTCGCGGCCCGGATGCCCGGATGCGCGGATGCCGGGATGGGTACGTGCCTGAACGGGCGAGCCTTCGGGATCGCGTTTCCGTTCGGGGCCCTGCGCGCGGAGGCCCTGCAGGGGATGGCCGAACATATCCGGCCGCACGACGGACGCCTGCGGCTGACACCGTGGCGCAGCCTGCTTCTGACCGGGGCAACACCTGTGGAGTCGGACCGGCTGGCCGAGTGGGACGGCGTGACCGATACGGGCAATCCCCGTCTGGCGGTGAGTGCCTGTATCGGGCAGGCGGGTTGCTCCGCGGGCAGTACCCCCACGCGCGCGGATGTCGAGACGGCCGGGGCATCCGCCCGCGGGCTGCTTGTGGATGGCGGGCATGTCCACGTCAGTGGCTGCGACAAGCACTGTGGGCGCCCCGCGAACGCACAGGTCCTGCTCACGGCGCGGGAAGGTCGCTACGACCTGTCGCTGCAACGCGCGCCCGCGCAGTGGGAGACCGTCCTGACGGGGCTGGGGCCGGGGCCGGGGCAGGTCGAGCCGGTCCTCGCGGCCCTCGATACCCTCGCCCGTGAAGAACGTGGCGCGAATGAGTCGAGGGTCGAGGCCCTGCAACGGCTGGAGGCCACGGCACTGGCCAGGCGTATGAACGCGAAGATGAACAACGGAGATTCAGCATGACGCAGAGCGATACGGCCGGGGCCGTACCCGACTATATCCGCGACGGGGCGGCCATCTACCGGGAGTCCTTTGCGATGATCCGGTCCGAGGCGGATCTCGACCGCTTTCCGGAGGACCTGGTGCCCGCGGTGGTGCGCATGATCCATGCCTGCGGCATGACCGATCTGCCGCGGGACGTCGGGTTTTCCGCCGGGGTGGCCCGGGCGGCCATGGATGCGCTGGCCGCCGGCGCGCCGATCCTGTGCGACAGCAACATGGTGGCGCACGGGGTCACGCGGGCCCGGCTTCCGGCGGACAACCGGGTGATCTGCAGCCTGCGGGAGGACGGGGTGGCGGCGGCCGCCGAGCGTCTGGGAACGACGCGTTCGGCCGCGGCGCTGGAATGGTGGCGACCGCATCTGGACGGCGCGGTCGTGGCCATTGGCAATGCGCCCACGGCGCTGTTTCACCTGCTGGAAATGCTGCACCAGGGTGCGCCGCGGCCGGCCGCCGTGCTCGGTATACCAGTGGGATTTGTGGGTGCGGTGGAGAGCAAGGAGGCACTGGCCAGCAGCCCGCTGAATCTCGATTACCTGACCATTTTCGGACGCCGGGGTGGCAGTGCCATGGCCGCGGCGGCCATCAACGCCTTTGCGAGTGACCGGATATGACGACATCCCCCAACCTGCAGGATTCCTCGGACGCGGGCTGTCTGTACGGCGTGGGCACCGGTCCCGGTGATCCCGAGCTGTTGACGCTGAAGGCCGCGCGGCTGATTGCCGAGAGCCCGGTGGTGGCCTACTTCTGTCGCCGGGGCGGCCGCGGCCAGGCGCGTGCCATCGTGGATGCCCATCTGGGTGCCGGGCAGCGCGAGATGCCGCTGGAGTATCCGGTGACCAACGAGATCCCGCACGGCTCCGACGAGTATCGCAGCCGCATCGAGCAGTTTTTCGACGCCGCCGCCGAGCAGCTGGCCGCCGAATTGGGGGCCGGGCGTTCGGTGGTGGTGCTGAACGAAGGGGACCCGTTCTTCTACGGTTCCTTCATGCACGTCTACCTGCGGCTGAAGGAGCGTTTCCCCACCCGCATCGTGCCCGGCGTGACCTCCATGATGGCCTCCGCCGCGCAGTTGCCCACGCCGTTGACCATGCGCGATGACCTGCTGACGGTGATCCCGGGCACGATGCCGATCGACGATCTGCGCCAGGCCCTGCAGGGGACCGATGCCGCGGTCATCATGAAGGTTGGAACCCATCGCGATGCGGTGGTCGGGGTCCTGCGGGAACTGGGGCTGGACGAGCGTGCCTGGTACGTGGAACGCGCGAGTACGCCGGAGGAGCGGGTCCTGCCGTTGGCCGCGATTCCGGAACAGGTGCCCTATTTCTCGATGATCGTGATTCCCGGGCGAGGGGTGCGGCGATGAGCGGGGATGACGGTCGGCCGCTCGGGCGGCTGAGTGTGGTCGGGGTGGGGCCGGCCGGGCCGGAATGGCTTACGCCGGAGGTTGCTGCCCGTCTTGAAGCGGCGACCGACCTGGTGGGGTACGGGCCGTACCTGGAACGCATTGCGGGCGCGCATCACCGTGTTCACGCCTCGGACAACCGCGAGGAGTTGGCGCGCGCGACGCACGCCCTGGACATGGCCGCCGAGGGGCGGGACGTGGCGGTGGTCTCGGGTGGCGATCCTGGTGTGTTCGCGATGGCGGCGGCCATTTTCGAGGCCCTGGAAGGGGCACCGGCGGGACGCTGGGAGGACGTCGAGGTGGACGTGGCCCCCGGGGTTTCGGCGATGCAGGCCGCCGCCGCGCGGCTGGGGGCGCCGCTGGGGAACGATTTCTGCGTGATCTCGCTGTCGGACAATCTCAAGCCCTGGTCGTTGATCCAGCGCCGGGTGCGGCTGGCGGCCGAGGCCGATTTTGCCATGGCCTTCTACAACCCGATCTCGCGCTCGCGACCCTGGCAGCTGGGCGAGGCACTGGGGATCGTGCGCGAGGTCCAGGGGCCGGACACCCTGGTGGTGCTGGCCACTGCGGTGGGACGTGGCGAACGCGAAGACGTGCAGATCTCCACCCTCGGCGAGGTGGACCCGGCGGCGGCGAATATGAGCACGCTGGTGATCGTCGGCGCCACATCCACCCGCGTGTTGGAACGCCCTTCGGGCCGGCGGCACGTGTACACCCCGCGTTATGTCGAGGCGGCGCAATGAGCCGGGACCCGCTCTAGCCGTGGGTGTCCGGGAGCGCTTCCAGCCAGTCGAGTACCGCCTGCGGGGCGTGGAACCGTGGCACTCCGGGGGCGTCCGGCGGGCGCTCCACCATCACCACCGGGATGCCCCGTTCGCGGGCCGCTTGCAGCTTGGCGGCGGTGGCCTCGCCGCCGCTGTCCTTGGTTACCAGAACGTCAATCGCGTGTTCCCGCAGCAGGCGCGCCTCGTCCTCGGCCGTGAATGGGCCCCGGGCATGGATCCAGGTGACTCGTGGCAGCGCCGGCGGCGGTTCGGGCGGGTCGATGGTGCGGATGACATAGTCCAGCTCGGGCGCGGCCTCGAAGGCCTCAAGGTGCTGGCGGCCGGTGGTCAGCAGCACGCGCCGGCCGAGTGCCGGCAGGGTGCGGCCGGCGGCCGCGAGATCGGACACGCGGATCCATCTGTCATCCGCTCCGGCCTCCCACGACGGTCGGGTCAGGCGCGCCAGCGGGATGCCGGTCTGGCGCGCGGCCACGACGGCGTTGGCCGAGATCTGCCGCGCGAAGGGGTGGGTTGCGTCCACCAAGGCGTCGACCGCGTGTTCGTGCAGCCAGGTGGCAAGGCCTTCGGCACCGCCGAAACCGCCCGTGCGCCGTGGCAGCCGCGACGGGCCCGGTTTCCGGGTGCGCCCGGCCAGCGAGACGGTGGACTGCAGCCGCGGGTGGCCGTCCAGCAGCGGCTCCAGGGCCGCGGCCTCGGTGGTGCCGCCCAGCAGGAGGACATGCCGCGGGCGCGGTGGCCGGGCGTCGTTGGAAAGGGGTGAACGGGAGGTCATGGAGATGCCAAGTGTAGCGACGCAGCCGGGCGGGACGCCATGGTTGAACATCGTCGGGGTCGGTGCGGACGGTCTGTCCGGACTGGCGCCGGAGGCCCGCGCGGCCGTGGCGCAGGCGACCACGGTGATCGGGGGTGCACGGCATCTGGAGATGTTGCCGGAGCAGCCGGGGCAGGAACGTCTGGTGTGGCCCTCGCCGCTGGAGACCGCCCTCGACTGGATCGAGGCGCGGGCGGGGCAGCCGCTGTGCGTGCTCGCCAGCGGCGACCCGTTCTGGTTCGGGGTGGGCGCGACGTTGATGCGGCGTTTCCCGGTGGCGGCCACCCGGGTGTTTCCGGCGCCCTCGGCATTCAGCCTGGCCGCCGCGCGGATGGGCTGGCCGCTACAGGAGACCCGCTGCCTGTCGGTCCACGGGCGCCCGCTGGAAGCGCTGCGCCCTTGGCTGCACGACGGCGCGCGGCTGCTGATCCTGAGCCGCGACGGCGAGACCCCCGGCGAGCTGGCCCATTGGCTCGATGAACTGGGTTTCGGGGCCTCGGCCTTGACGGTCCTGGAGCAGTTGGGCGGGGCCCGGGAGCGCATTGGCGCGACCACGGCGGCGGACTGGGGCGCTCGCGAGGTGGATCCGCTGAACACGATCGCGCTGGAATGCCGCGCCTCACCGACGGCCCCGGTGATCGCGGCCAGCGCCGGCCGACCGGAGGCGCAGTTCGAACAGGACGGGCAGATCACCAAGCGCGAGGTCCGTGCGGTGACACTGGCTCTGCTGGCGCCCGGGCGCGGCGAGTGCCTGTGGGACATCGGCGCCGGCTCCGGTTCCATCGGCATCGAGTGGATGCTGGCGGATCCGGCCAACCGCGCCCTGGCCATCGAGCTTCGCGCGGAGCGGCTGGAACGCATCGCGCGCAATGCGCGCGCCCTGGGTGTGCCGGCCCTGCAATGCATCCCCGGGCGCGCACCGGAGGCACTGGATGGCCTGGCGCCTCCTGACGCGATCTTCATCGGCGGCGGCCTGACGACCCCGGGGCTGGTGGAGCACTGTGTGGAGAGCCTCCGCCCGGGCGGGCGCCTGGTCGCGAACAGCGTGACGGTCGAGGGCGATGCGGTGCTGGCGGCGGCGCGCGAGCGCCATGGCGGCGAGCTGACGCGCATCAACGTGAGCCGTTCGGAACCGCTGGGCGCGATGTCGGGCTGGAAACCGCTGCGGCCGGTGACCCTGTGGTCCCTGCGCCGGAGTTGAGGGCGGCACTGAACGGTGCGCTCGACCGGGTGGTGCCCGGCGTCGGCTTCGCCTCGGCCTGCACGGCCTGGGAGCTGGAGGGCCTGATCCGCGAGGTGCTGGCCGAGGTCCGCGCCGTGCTGGATGCAGCGCGCGTCGAGCCGATCGAGATCCGGCAGCTGGCGGCACCGGCGCACAAGAGCGACAGCCGCATGCTGGCGTCGGTGGCGCGGGAGCTGGAGCTGGAACTCGTATTTCCGTCTGCGTCTGCGCTGGTGGACTGCGACGAGGAAGTGCTTACGGAGTCGGCGCGGGCGCGTACAACCGCCGGGGTCGGGTCGGTGGCCGAGGCGGCGGCGCTGGCGGCGGCCGGCGAGGGTGCGCGTCTGCTGCTGCCGCGGCGTCTGTCCGCGCGGGCCAGTTGCGCGGTGGCCCGGGTCGATACCCATCACGTATTCAAGGAGTCATCATGACGGTTCATTTTGTGGGAGCGGGCCCGGGCGCGGCGGATCTGCTGACGCTGCGCGGGCGGGATCGTATCGCGGCCTGTCCGGTATGCCTGTACGCGGGTTCGCTGGTGCCGGAGGCGGTGCTGGAGCATGCGCCGGAAGGCGCGCACATCGTGAATACCGCGCCGCTGACGCTGGACGCGATCATGGACGAGATCCAGCGCGCCCACGCGGCGGGTCAGGACGTGGCGCGACTGCACTCCGGCGACCTGTCGGTGTACAGCGCGCTGGGCGAGCAGATCCGCCGTCTGGAGGCGGCCGGGATCGATTACACGATTACCCCCGGGGTGCCGGCGTTCTCCGCCGCGGCCGCGACCCTGGGGCGCGAGCTGACCGTGCCGGAGGTGGCGCAGTCGGTGGTGCTGACGCGGACGCCGGGGCGAGCCTCGTCGATGCCGGAACGCGAACGGCTGGCGGCCTTCGCTGCGACCGGGGCAACTCTGGCGATCCACCTGTCCCTGCACAATATCGAGGCCGTGGTCGCGGACCTGCGTCCGCACTATGGCTGTGACTGCCCGGTGGCGATCGTCTTCCGTGCTAGCTGGCCGGACGAGACGGTGGTGCGGGGATCGCTGGGCAATATCGTGGAGCGGGCAACACAGCTGAGCACGCGGCGCTCGGCGCTGATCCTGGTGGGGCCGGCGCTGGATCCGGGGGATTTCCGCGATAGTGCGCTGTACGACCCGGCGCATGTGCGGCGTTATCGCGGCATGGACAACGACTGATCGTCGGGCACCCAGTCAAGGGCCTGATTAGCACTGAAGCTCTGCAGAGGTCCTTTTCCCCCAGCGCAACCCGCAGCCCTGCAGGAGCGCGCTTGTGCGCGAATGCGGCGCTTGCCGAAGCCCGCCGCCGTGTTCGCGGGCAAGGCCGTTCCGGCATATGAAGCGCGCGGTGGATTCGTGCTAATCAGGATCAGGAAAGGGGCCGCCGGAAGATGGCGGCCCCGGCTGGCGGAAACGGGGCGTGCTCTGCCCCGGAAAAGGGGCTCGGGGGACGCCCCGTTTCCGCGTGGTTCAGCGGCGGCGGTAATTGTCGTGGCAGGCGAGGCACTGGTGGCGCACGCTGTTCAGGGCCTTGGTGGCGCGCAGCTGGAAGGCCTCGTCCGCCAGGTCGTCGGCCGTCTCCACCTTCCGCTGCAGCCGTTCGGCGGCCTGGCGGTAGGACGCCTTGTACTCGGCGAAGTCTGGGTCCGCCCAGGCCGCGGGCAGGGCTCCTGGATCGCCGTCCCGCGCTGGTGTCTCGCGGTCGAACCAGGTTTCGATGTCGGCGGCCCGCCGTGCCAGCTCGTCGGCCAAATCGGGCAGACGCTCGGCGAACGGCGCGTCATAGCGCAGGATCTGCTCGATGCTGCGGTAGGTGGCCGAGGTGCCCCGCATGCTCTGCTGGCGGAAGCGCTGGAAGGCCTCGGTGGCGTCCACGCTGGCCGGGTCGTCCAGGGTTTCTTCGTAGCCTTCGCCCCAGGGGCCCGGCATCGGGACGGTGATCTCTTCGGCGCCCGTGGTCCCCGCCGATGCGAGCAGCAGGGCCAGCGGGAGGCCGGTCGTCAGCGACCGCCGGATGGATTTCGTTCGATTCATGGTGGCTCTCCCTGTTCGCGTCAGCCGTGGCGTGTCAGAAGCGGAACTGGTGCTGCAGGTGCAGTTCCCAGTCCGAGCGGTCGGCGTCGCGGTCCAGCCACATGAGCTGGGTCTTTTGCCGCTGTCCCCGGTGGTACCAGTTGAGCCCGGCGCCCCATTCGCGCTGCCAGCGCTCGTCGCCTTCCAGGTCGTCGCCGGCGTCGTGGCGCAGCACCGCGTGGCGAGCGGCCACCTCCAGCCCGTCCACCGGCAGCGACTGCGCGAGTTCGAGCTCGGCACCGAGGTCGTGATAGGACGACGCATGGTTCGGGGAGACGTCGCGGCGGAACGCGGCCAGCGAGAGCGAGGTGTGGCCGAACTTGATCACCGCGTCGGCGGTGGCGGTGACCCAGTCGGCCCGCTGGCGGTCCACCGTATCTTCCAGTCCGCGGCTCCAGTCGCGCAGGTGGTTGCGGTCCGCTGCCTGAAGGCCGGCGCCCAGCGCCACGGTGCGCTCCACGGCGCGGCCGAGGGTAGTGTTGTCGCGCGGGATCTCGCCGACCGGTGCCCAGGCCCCGCGGGCACTGAACAGGTGGCCGGAGGTGGCGGGGCGGTCGTTACGCTGGTCCAGACGGCCACGGCCGTCGAACACCCCGGCGGCCCAGGCCCAGGCTTCGCCGTCACCGCCCAGTAGGGTCACGCCGGTATCGCGCCCGGCGGGGACCTCGAACTGGTTGCCCGGCACGCTGAGTTCGGTAAACAGGCGGTTGGGTCCGCCGATGTCGCGCGGCATTCCGAAGGGTACGGTGAACTGGCCGAGGCGCAGGCCCAGATTGTCGCGGAACGCGTACTGCATCCAGATGTCGCGCATCGAGAGTTCGCCGCTGCTGAAATCCGGCTGCAGGCGAAAGCGAAGATCCGGGTGGAACAGAGTCCCCTGGGTGTCCAGCCAAGCGCGGCGGAAGTCGAACTCGCTAGTGGAACCGTCCGGGGCACGGGCGTAGCTGTAGCGGCCCTGGATCAGCGGATCCAGTGTCACCTGCAGGCCGTCTTCCGCGTCGCCGAACTCGAAGTTGGCCTGAGCCGGAGCGATGCTCGCGGCCGTCATCAGATACAGGGTGGCCAGGACCGGGATGGCATGTCGCCCCGGTCGGAGATGGGTATCGTTCATTGTTGTGGTGCTCCCCTAAGGAAACACATGACCCATGTGCCCGTTCGCGCACATGGGTCATGTGTTTCCCTGGCGCGCGACCCCGCACGCCGTGGATGAAACGACGCCACAGGATGGGCTGGGAGCAGGGGAGGGCCGATCGATGAGCACGCCGGTCCTGGCCCGCCCGGCCGCCCACCGCGGCGTCGGTGTCCTCCAGGCCGGTCTCCGGACTCGCAGAGTGGATGCGCGCTGCATCCAGATGCGGATCGCCTTCCCGCGGGCATCCTGGGGATGCGCCGCAGTGGCATTGGATCCGCCCAACTCCGCCTACCGTTGCGGGGGCAGTGCCGGGCTTGCGAACGAGAGTTCGCGCACCGGCTTCCCGATTATCCCCGGCCAAAACAGGCCGGGGCACCTGAAGTCAAGGCGGACCCTACGGTGCCTCCGTTTGAGGGTCAAGGGCGCGTTGAGGCGGGATGGCGGGGGTATCCTTTGATCTGGATCAACGGAACGCGCGATTTTGATCGCGTCCGGTTTCCCGCGTGGGTAGGGTGGGTTTCAGGCGATCTGGACCGAGTCTAGATCGGTTCGAGCCGACACCCATTCCCCAAGGGAGACCTGCCATGAAGACACTTTCCGGATTTCGAATGACGGCGCTCGCGGCGTGCGCGGCCGTCGCCATGGGGGCCTCGGCGCCAGCGCTGTCCGATACGGACTATTCGCAATATCGCGATGTGTTCGAGCCGTTGCCGGCGCTGCCGCCGATCCCGGCGGACAACTCGATGACGAAGGAGAAGATCGAACTGGGCAAGATGCTGTTCTTCGAGCCGCGCATTTCCAGCTCCGGCGTGATCTCCTGCGCGACCTGCCACAACCCGGCGCTGGGCTGGGCGGACCGTATCCCGCGCGCGGTAGGGCATGATGGCCAGGTCGGCGAGCGCAATACCCCGACGGTATTGAACTCCGGCTTCTTCACGGCGCAGTTCTGGGATGGCCGCGAGGACGACCTGGAAGGCCAGGCGCTGGGTCCGATCCAGGACGCGATCGAGATGGCGATGCCGCTGGAGGACGCAATTGAGCGTCTGGAAGAGTTCAACGAGTACCAGGAGAAGTTCCAGGCCGCCTATCCGGACTATGATGGTGACAACGTGATCAATGCCGATCACGTGGCCCATGCGCTGGCGACCTTCCAGCGCACGCTGAACACCCCGAACTCGCCGCTGGACCGCTGGCTGGTCGGGGACGAGGGCGCGATGAGCGAGCAGCAGATGCGCGGCATGAAGCTGTTCGCGGATAACGGCTGCGTCGCCTGCCACCGTGGCCCGGCACTCACCGACAGCCACTTCCATCGCATCCAGGTGCCGGGCTCGGAAGACGAGGGCCGTTACCTGGTGACCGGAGAGGAGAGTGATCGCTTTGCCTTCAAGACCCCGACCCTGCGCAACGTGGCGTTGACCTATCCCTACATGAACAACGGCGAGACCGCGACGCTGGACGAGGCGATCCGCATCATGGGGCAGGAGATGCTGGGCATGGAGTTTAGCGACGATGAAGTCGCGGACCTGGAGGCCTTCATGCACGCGCTGACCGGTGACATGCCGCAGTTCGAGATCCCGTCACTGCCGTAAGCGACCGGTTGCCACTGGCGATGACAAGCCCCCTCCGGGTCCGGAGGGGGCTTTTTTGTGCCGCCTATTCGACGGTGATGGTGATCTTGTCGGAGGTCACTGGCGGGTCGAAGCTGAGGTGGCGGTAATCCATGAAGAGCAATTGCAGGGTGTGGGTGCCCGGTTCCAGTTCGATCTCGCCTTCGGTCTGACCGCCTCCGAAGTGGCGCTTGTGGTCGGAGAAGGGGAGCGAGGCATCCAGGTCGACCTCGTCCAGCGGCTGGTTCACCAGCAGGTGGTGATGCCCGGTGTTGTCGGCCTCGACGCCGGCCGGGGCCACGCCCATGCCGCGCAGGCCCATCTGGATCCGCACGGGACTTTCGACGGTGTCGCCATCCTGCGGGCTGATGAAGTACACCTCGGCCCCTTCGGGCGCCGGAACGCGCTCCATGCTGGCCGCACTGCTTGCGGCCAGGGCGAATCCTCCAGTGACCAGAGCGATGGTCGCGAGGCGGGTGAGCGAATCGGATTTCATCACGACTCCTTCGGGCGATAGGGGCCCGTGTGTTGGCCTGTCTCGAGTATAGCCGGCGGAAACCGGGCTACCGGGTTATCGCCCTGTAGCGTTCTGCTACCCTAGGCGCCTTTGCTCACTACCCGTAATCGAGTGTCCCGCGCATGAGTTTCCGTACCCGTTTTGCCCCCAGTCCCACCGGTTATCTGCACATTGGTGGTGCCCGAACCGCATTGTTCTCCTGGTTGTACACCCGTCATCACGGCGGCGACTTCGTGCTCCGCATCGAGGACACCGATCTCGAGCGCAGCACTGCGGAGTCGGTGAACGCGATCCTGGAAGGCATGAACTGGCTGGGTCTGACCTACGATCAGGGCCCGTTCTATCAGACCGAGCGCTTCGACCGGTACCGGGAAGTGATCGATCAGCTGATGGCCGCCGGGCATGCCTACCGCTGCTACTGTTCGAAGGAAGAGCTGGACGCGATGCGCGAGGAGCAGAAGGCGCGCAAGGAGAAGCCGCGCTACGACGGTCGCTGCCGCGCCCGTACCGAGCCGCGCGAGGGCGTGGAGCCAGTCATTCGCTTTCGTACGCCGGACGAGGGCGTGACGGTTGTTGACGACATGGTGCGCGGGAAGGTCGCGTTCCAGAATCACGAGCTGGATGACCTCATCATCGCCCGCTCGGATGGCTCGCCGACCTACAACCTGACGGTGGTGGTCGACGACATGGACATGGGCATCACCCACGTGGTGCGCGGCGACGATCACCTGAACAACACGCCGCGCCAGATCAACATCCTCAAGGCGCTGGGGGTGGAGCCGCCGCGCTATGGCCACCTGCCGATGATCATGGGGCCCGACGGCGCCAAGCTGTCCAAACGCCACGGCGCGGTGTCGGTCATGCAGTACCGCGACGAGGGCTACCTGCCGGAGGCCCTGCTCAACTATCTGGTGCGCCTGGGCTGGGCGCATGGCGACCAGGAGATCTTTGGACTGGACGAACTGGTTCGGCTGTTCGATATCAAGGACGTGAACCAGTCCGCCTCCGCCATCAACCCGGACAAGCTCCTGTGGCTGAACCAGCACTACATCAAGACGCTGGACCCGGACCACGTCGCGCTGGAACTGGGCTGGCACCTGGGGCAGCTGGGGATCGATCCCTCCGAAGGGCCGGAACTGCGCGATGTGGTCATCGCGCAGCGCGAACGGGCGCGCACCCTGCGCGAGATGGCCGAGAACAGCGTGTATTTCTATCGCGAGTTCGAGGACTACGACGAGAAGGCGGCGCGCAAGCAGCTGACCGCCGAGGCGCAGCCCGTGCTGCAAACCCTGCACGATGGCTTCAGCGCTCTCGGGGCGTGGGAGAAGGAGGCGCTGCACGAGGTGGTGGTGCACACCGGCGAGCGGCTGGAACTCAAGCTCGGCAAGGTGGCGCAGCCCTTGCGTGTGGCCCTTACCGGCGGCACGGTGTCCCCGCCCATCGATGACACGTTGGTGCTCATTGGTCGCGAGCGCGTTCTGGCCCGTATCGACCGTGCGTTGCAGAAAATTTCCGCCGCAGCGGGTTGACACATTTGGGGGTGCTGGCTACAGTACGCGCTCGCCTGACACGGGGCCATAGCTCAGCTGGGAGAGCGCCTGCATGGCATGCAGGAGGTCGGCGGTTCGATCCCGCCTGGCTCCACCACTCAGGGGTACTGCGAGTTCATTAATGCATCGTTTTGGAGTCATATCGCTCTACGTTGGATTGGTGCTGGCAGTGATCGGATTGATCGGCGGATTCGGGCTGATGCTCACTGGGGAACAGACCTGGTCGAAGCCCCTCATCGCGCTGGTACCGGTCGGGTTTTTGCTGGTGTTCAACGGTCTGGTGACGACGCTTCTGCATCGCGCTCCAGGTAGCGAGGAAGACCGGCCCAAGGGCCCACCCGAGTAAGCAAGCGGAAGTAAGAAGAAGACGTTGCCTCTACGTCCCCATCGTCTAGAGGCCTAGGACACCGCCCTTTCACGGCGGCGACCGGGGTTCGAATCCCCGTGGGGACGCCATATCCCGAAAAGGCCCGAACCGCAAGGTTCGGGCCTTTTCTTTTGTGGTGTTGGGATCACACCGGTAGCGCCCTGGCCGCCGGGCGCTTGTCCCGGCGGCCGATGTCAGGCGAGGCGGGGATCGCGCTGGCGGGGTTCGTCGGGGTGCGGGCGGGGGATGATGCAGTGGTTGATACGCAAGAGTTCGCGTTCGGCCCAGGATTGCACCTGGGGGTCGCTGGCGAATCGGGCGTAATCGAGCAGGGCCTGGCGTTCGATGTTGGGATTGCCCTGTTCGTGGGCGATGCTGCGCGCGCTTTCCAGGTCCTGCCAGCCGTCGTCGGCTTTCCCTTTGCTGCTGGCGAGAAGGGCGACGGCGCGCAACCGGCGGATGGCCGGTTCGAAGGCGAGATCGCCGCGCTTGCGGCAGCCTGTCAGCGCCTCGTCGGCTATTGCCAGACGCTGTTCGGCCGCGATGTCACTGGTCTCCAGGGCGTCCAGCAGGATGAGCTGGAAGATGGTGTTGACGCCATCCATGATGTGGCGCATCGCCTCGACCTGCTGTTCGATGGCCTGGTAGGCATCGGCTTGGCCCTGCCGGGCCAGGGCCCAACTCTCGAGGGTGATGCCGGCGGCGCGCCACAGCGGATAGTCGTACTCGCGGGCGATGGATAGCGCGTGGCGCGCTGCAGGCAGCGCGGATTCCGGGTCGCTGGAGTAGAAGCCGAGTACCGAGCGGAAGGCATATACGAAGGCCTCGGTAGGCCGATGGCCGAGTTGGTCTGCCTGTTGGCACGCGGCATCCATTTCGGTCCAGGCGCGCGCGTGATTTCCCAGATGGAGCAACGTCCAGGCCATGAAGCCCCGGGCGCTGATGGCCGGGTTTTCGGTATGGCGCGCCACCAGGGTTGCGTGGTCGGCGTCGCGATAGAGCTTGACCGCCCGCGTCTGGTGTTCCAGCGCCTCGGCGAAGCGGCCGGTCCAGAAATGGGTGTTGCCCTGGACATAATGGGCCGCGATGCGCAGCAGGCGGTCGCCGGAGCGCTCGGCCAGTTGCTCCATCTCCGCGGCGAGGCGATGAGCCTCCTGGAATCCATGCCAGGAGCCGGCGCCGTGCCACAGGCCCCAGAGGACGCGGAAGTATTGCACCGGGTCCTGTTCCGGGGCGGTGAGGCGCATGGCGCGTTCGAAGATATCGTTGACCGTGCGCGAACCGTAGCCCAGCAGGGCCAGGTTGGAGGCCCCCAGGCCACCCAGGGCGCGCAAGGTGTCACGTTCGTGGGTCGCCAGATCGCCGCTCGCGTGGGCCTCTGGGTGACGCTCCAGGCAGTCCAGCGCGTCTTCGAAGTAGTGCGAGGCCTCGGGCAGGATGCCGCGGGCGAAGGCGGCTTCACCGGCCTGCAGCCAGGCGTTTACGGCCTCCGGATAGCGACCGGCGTGGTAAAGGTGGTTGGCGATGCGACCCCAGTCGGCGGTCTGCATGCCATGCTCGCCGTCTTCCTGCATCAAGTCGGCCAGCTGGCCGTGCAGACGGGTGCGGTCGCTCAGCAGCATCGATTCGTAGGCCGCCTGGCGGAACAGGACGTGGCGGAAGCGATAGCGCACACCATCCACCATGCCGGCGGGTTCGATGAAGCCCTTCCCGGTCAGGCGCGTCAGCTGGCGGCGGATGGTATCGGCGGGCTGGCCGCGCAGGCGGCTGAGGATTCGGGTGTCAAAGTCGCGCCCGATGACTGCGGCGGAATGCGCCAGTTCGCGGGCACTGCCGAGCTGTTCCAGACGCGCGACCAGGAGATTGGAGAGTCCTGGCGGCAGGGTTTCGGGCAGCTGGCCGGTGCGGGCGGCTTCGAGGGCATAGCGCGTGAGTTCCTCGAGAAAGAGCGGGACGCCCTCGCCACGCTCGACCAGTTGGTCGCGCAGGCCGCTGGAAAGGCGGCCATTCGGGTCCAGACGGTCCACCAGGCCGTGTGCGGCGGCATCGTCCAGGCCGTGGAGGCGGATGTGCTCCAGCGACAGGTCGCGCCAGGAGGAGCGAAAGCTCATGCGGGCCGTCAGGATGGCCATGATCGGTCGGTGATGCAGACGCTGGTACAGGCGTCGCAGGAACTCCGAGGTACCGGAGTCCATCCAGTGCAGGTCGTCGCAGATCAGCAGGGTCGATCCATGGGCCGACCGTCGGTGGACCAGTTCGACCAGGGTGTCGATGATGCGGTCGCGGTCCAGCCCCTCGTGAGCCAGGCTCTCGGGGCCGTCGGCCTCCGGGTGGGTCAGCCAATGGGCGAGGCGTGGTGCGAGTTTGGGGGGGGTGCCCGCGATCTTGAGGGCGCCTTCGAGGCGCCGCTGGCGGGCTTCGCGCAGGCTATCCTGACCCATCCAGGTGGCAAAGGCCTGACGTACAGGCGCCAGGAGCTGCCGAGTGCGATCTTCGCGGCACTTGAGCAGGTAGCGTGAGCGAGCCTGCCCGCGGACTTGCTGGTCGAGTCCCCGGGCAAGCCGGCTCTTGCCTAGCCCGGCCTCACCCTGGACCAGCACGAAGCGGACCTCGCTGCTTTCCAGGACCTGGTCCCAGTGCCCCCGAAGCTGTTGCAGTTCCTGGCTGCGCCCGGTGAGGGGCGTGAGGTCGCGCAGGCTCTGTGCATCCACCCGGTCCAGCGGGCCGGGGTCGCCGGTGACGCGGTAGGCACCGGTACCGTCGTCGGTCGCGCGGAAGCTGAAGTATCCCGAGACACGGGCGTAGGTCGGTGCGCTGACGCGCAGGGTCCCGGGATCGGCTTGCTGCGCGCAGTCGTGGACACGGGCGGTGAGCTGGCCGGTTGGATCGGGCAGGTCGGGGTCGGCACCGGTGACGATCAGATCGCTATCCACGGCCAGACGCAGCTTGCAGTCGGCGGGGGCGGTCTCCAGCGCTTGCCAGGCGGCGTGTACGGCGTCGACGGTGGCCTCTTCGCGACCGGCCGGGTAGCCGAAATAAGCCAGCAGGCCGTGTCCCGGGGAGGGCACCACATGGCCGTGATGGCTCAGCAGGACGAAGTCGACGTGCTCCAGGGCGCGGTTCACCTGCTGCTGCTGGATCTCGATGTCGGCTTCCGCGTCGGGCTGGACATGGCAGGCCACGACGGTGACCCGACGACGTTCCGGGCGCAGGATGGCCGGTTCGGCCTCCTCGGTCTTGACGCGCTGGCTAGTGGCTTCGGCCCGCTCGGCGCCGAGGATTTCCTCGCGCGTGCGCGCCAGCAGTTCGCCGGGTGCCTTACCGGCCTCGGCCTCGAGATGGGCATAGTGATCGAGCGCGCGCTTTGGGTGGCCGCTGGCTGCGAGGGCCTTCATCAGGAGGTGGTGCAGGGTCTCGTCGTGTGGCTCCATCGCCAGCAGGCGGTGGAGCTCGGCGAGCAGGGGTTCGCCTTCGTTGGGCTTGGCCAGTGCGACGAGGTTGTGGGTGATGAAGACGAGCAGATTTTGCCAGTGATGGTCACGCTGGGCCTGGGCCCAGGCGGACAGTTCCGGAAGATCCTGCAGGGCGCGCAGTCCCTCGAGGAAGTGCCCGCGGTAGTCGCAGACGATTGCGAGGTTCGGATGGGTGGCTGTGGCTGCGCGGCTTTCGGCAGTGCGTCGCTCGGCGGTGCGTCGCTCGGCGCGGGCACGCTCGGCAGACGCGGCGGTCGTCTCGCGGCTCTCGGCGGTGCGTCGCTCGGCGCGCGCGCGATTCAGGGTGAGGAAGTCGATGCGCGATTCAGGTTGGGGCTGGAAACGCACGTAGCGGGGTGTAGTGTCGAGCAGGGGTGGGTCGCCGGCAGGGAGTTGGCGCCGTAGCTGAAACAGCCCCTGACGCAGGTTGACCCGGGCGCTGTCGGCGTCCAGATCCGGCCAGAACAGGCGGGCCAGTTCCTCGCGCGGGATGCGCCGAGGGCTCTCGGCGGCCACATAGGTGAGGAGCAGCCCGAGCTTCGTCCCGGACAGGGCGGGTATGTCACGGTCCTCCACGCGTACACCAACGGTGCCGAAGGTCGTGATTTCCATATGCGCCAAAGAGGCCTCCCCTTGTCTGGCTCGGCAGTCGTTCGCTGCCATTTGTGACCCGGTCAAATGACCCGGTTACCGTGCCTTCGGCGCGGTCCCGGGGCCGACCGAATGTCCGCCCGACTCGATTGTAAAGGCATTCCGCGGTTGGGGTTAGTCGATGCGTATGGTCGCGTAGCCCTGGTGCTCGTAACCCATGATCGACAGGAACGTATTGCCGACCATGTGGATGCCGGGCAATAGATCCTCTTGTTCGAGCTCGAAGCGCCGCGTGGCGATGTTGCACGCCTCCATGTGGATGCCATCCAGCTCCAGCAGGCCCTCCAGGCGCTCATGGATATGGCGCACCGCAGAGACGTCCTCGAGCTCCAGGTGATCGGTGGAGCGGGCGATCAGGCCGGCCGCCCCGCCACGGAAGGCGAAGACCATTTCCGGCTCCAGGCCCTGGCGCTGCATGTCGTCATAGGTCTCGCGGATCACGCTGAGGCGGGCAATCAGGCGTTCCGGGTCGGCAATGGTGATGTCCCAGAGGATGCGTCCGGTGTCCATGCCGGCGATGGCGCGCTGGTCGCCGGGCTTGTCGGCGAGTGCCAGGCCGGGGATCAGCAGGGTGCACATCAGGAAGGAGGCGAGAAGGCGTTGCATGGCGTTCGTCCCTTTTGCGGATGTCCTGTCTCAAGGGTAGCAGGCCAGGGCAACACTGCATGAATGACACGCATCGGTGTTTGCGCCGGTTCTGCGATGCAGGGTTCCGGGTGCGAACGTCAGGGGGTAATGAAAGGCCGGATCGGGAAAGCGGTCCGGCCTTTGCGTGCTGCTCAGTGGCCGTGGTGGCCCTTGTGGAGGTACTCCACGCCGTCGAGGCTCTGGATCTCGATTTCTCGGACCGGGGTAAAGCGCGAGGCGCCCGGGCCCGTGATTTCCTCGGTGACACGGATGCGGAAGGGGGCCACGCAGTTCAGCAACTGGCCAACAAAGCGCTTGCCGTCGTGGGTTACACGCACGGGACTGGTCTCGTCGTAGCGGCTGAAGTTGTAGCTGACATTCTTCGGGTAGTACAGATTCTGTTCGGAAAAGGTCATGGTTGGGCCTGTCTGGGTCAGTGGTTTTTTACGGCCTCGAAGGCCTCGAGTGCGGCCTGGCGGCTGGCTTTCAGGTCCACGATCGGGGCCGGATAGCCGCGCGCACCGCCGGCGCCTGGCGCGTGAATATACCGCGTTTCGACATCCTTGAGCACGGGCACGAAGCGGCGCACGAAGGTGCCGTCGGGGTCGTGGCGTTCGCCCTGGGTTTGCGGGTTGAAGACGCGGAAGTAGGGCGCGGCATCGGCACCGCAGCCGCCGGCCCATTGCCAGCCCAGGGTGTTCGCGGCGAGATCGGCGTCCACCAGCGTGTCCCAGAACCAGTGGGCCCCGTGCTGCCAGTGCAGGCGCAGGTTCTTGGTCAGGAAGGATGCGACCACCATGCGTAGGCGGTTGTGCATCCAGCCGGTCTCCCACAACTGCTGCATCGCGGCGTCGATGATCGGAATCCCGGTCTCGCCGCGCTGCCAGGCCCGCAGGTCGCGATCGGCTTGGCGCCAGGGGAAGGTCTCGAAGCGTGGGTTGAGCGGTTGCTCCGGGGTGTGCGGGAAGTGGTAGAGGACGTGATGGGCGAAGTCGCGCCAGCCGAGTTCGCGCACGAAGGCCTCGGGGCCGCCGCTGTCCGGGTGCAGGCCGGCCTGGCGCAGGGCGCGCAGGATCTGGCGCGGCGACATCTCGCCGAAGTGCAGATGCGGCGACAGGCGCGAGGTCCCGTCCTGATCCGGGCGGTCGCGGCCCTCGGCGTAGGCGCGCACGGCGTTGTCGAGGAATGCTTCCAGGCGCTCACGGGCCGTGGCCTCGCCCGGGGTCCAGGTGGCGCGCAGGCTGCCGGCCCAGTCGATCGCGGGCAGGAGCCCCAGCTGTTCGGGATTGAGCGAGTCGGGCCAGGCCTCGGGTCGCGGGAGCTCGGCGGGTGCGGGCAGCGGGTCGCGGTCGATGCCGCGTTGCAGGCAGGCCTTCCAGAACGGGCTGAAGACCTTGTAGGGGCGGCCCTGGCCGGTCGCGACCTCCCAGGGCTCGATCAGCAGGTGGGCATTGAAGCTGTGTACTTCGATGCCGTCGGCGCGCAGCCCGGCCTTGATGTCCGGATCGCGCAGGACGATGGCGGGATCGTACAGCCGGTTCCAGTAGACGGCGGTGGCGCCGGTCTCGCGGATCAGGGCCCGCAGGGTGTCGAGGCTGGGACCGGCGCGCAGGATCAGGCGCGAGCCCTGCGCACGCAGGTCGTGGTCCAGCGCGTTGATGCTGTGGTGCAGCCACCAGTTGGATGCGGCACCTGGCTGCCATGGGGCCTCTTCCTCCGGGGCATGGATGAACACCGGGATCACCGGGCCGCCGCGTTCGCAGGCGGCCTGCAGCGCGGGCTGGTCGGCCAGGCGCAGGTCGCGGCGCAGCCAGACGAGGGTGGGGCCGGGGCTTTGCATCAGATGCGGTCTCCCTGGGCGAGAGTCTTGCGGAGTTCTCCGGCCCGGTCGCGGATGGCTTGCAGGCGGTCGGGGTCCATCTTTTCGACGTGTTTCCACTGCAGCGCGGTGCGCGGGTGGCGGGCGAAGCGGTCGCGGTGGCGGTCGAGGAAGTCCCAGTACAGGGTGGTGAACGGACAGGCCTTGTCGCCCAGGGCCTCGGCCGGGTCGAACGGGCAGTGCGCGCAGTAGTTGCTCATGCGCTGGATGTAGCGCCCGGTGGCCACGTAGGGCTTGGAGGCCATGCGGCCATCGTCGGCGTATTGCGACATGCCGACCACGTTGGGGAGCTCCACCCATTCCACGGCATCGACGTAGATGCCCAGGTACCAGGCATGAATCGCGGCAGGCCGCACGCCAAGCAGCTGGGCGAACAAACCGGTGACCATTAGCCGCTGGATGTGGTGGGCGTAGCCCAGTTGCAGGGTCTGGCCGACGGTCTGGTGCAGGCACTGCATGGAGGTGTCGGCGTCCCAGTAGAGGGCGGGGAGCGGCTGCTCGGCCTCCAGCGCGTTCCACTCGTGCCAGGCCTCGCCAAAATGGAAGTACAGCCCGCGCACGTATTCGCGCCAGCCGAGAATCTGGCGGATGAAGCCCTCGACCGCGGCCAGCGGGGCATGGCCATCGCGCCAGGCCTGTTCCGCGGCGTCGATCACCGTGCGTGGATGGATCAGGTGCAGGTTGAGGGCGGTGGACAGGCGGGCGTGGTAGAGCCAGGGCTGGTCAGTCCACATCGCATCCTGGTAGGCGCCGAAGGCGGGCAGGCGGTGCTGGATGAAGTCGTCCAGCGCCTGTTGTGCATGCTGCGCGGTGACTGGCCAGTCGAAGTCGTCGGCCTGTCCTGGCAGGTCCGGGAGATGCCGGGCGATGTCGTCCAGGCACTCGCGGGTGAGCGCGTCCGGCGGAAAGGAAAGGGGTGGTGGCAGCAGGCCGGGGCCGTCACGCCCGAAATGCCCGCGGTTGTCGGCGTCGAAATTCCACTGTCCACCGGCGGGCTCGTCGCCGTTCATCAGCACGCCCAGGGCTGTGCGCTGCTCGCGGTAGAAGTACTCCATGCGCAATTGCCTGCGGCCCTTGGTCCATTTTCGAAAAGCGTCCAGCGGGACCAGGAAGTGCGGATCATCCAGGACCTCGAACGGGATCGCCTGGTCGGCGCAGGCGGCCTGCAGCTGGCGCAGCACGCGGTGTTCGCCCGGCTGCAATACGCGCACGTTTTGCGGTTGGAGTTGTTCGAGGTCGGCGCGCAGGGCGTCGTTCAGGGTCTGCTCGGGGTGTTCGCCGAGGTGGCGATAATGGACGGAAAAGCCGTCATCCCGGCGTCCCTTGGCGAAGTGACGCATCGCCGACAGGAACAGCGCGGTCCGCGCGATATGCGACGGGGCATGTCGGGATTCTTCGGCCACTTCGGCCATCCAGAGGTGATCCTGCGTCGGGTCCAGTCCCTGCAGACCGGGGTGGTCCGGGGCCAGCTGGTCGCCGAGCACGACCAGAAGGGTGCGCACGGCCACGGGCGAGGCGGAATCGGGCACGGGGCCGGCGCGGGTGGAGCGGGGTTATTCGGGCAGGTGGCGCGAGAGGCGAGCGGCGGCCTCCAGCGGAGGTCCGGGCAGGACCTCGATCTCGCGACCGTGTTCCATCTGCGACAGCTCGAGGGCGGCCGAGCCGGCGAGATAGCAGGGCGGGCCGGCCTGCTTGAGGATCGCCTCCACCCGCGGAAGCTCGGGGCTGCGCATCAGCTGCGAGGAGCCATGGATGATCATTGCCGGCGCGCGCAGGCGACGGATCAGCGTATCGAGGCCCTCGGGACTGGTGGCATCGAACAGGGGCAGGGTCTTCATGCCGCGGCGTGCGCAGGCGAGCTGCAGCAGCATGCCGCCAACCTGCTGGTGGCCGCCGCCCAGCACCAGGCAGGGGTAGGACGGCTCGTCGCAGGCCCGTGTGGCCGAGCGCAACTGATCGGCGAAGGCGGCGGTGGCCCAGGCGGCGAAGATGGCCAGGCGAACCTCGCCTTCGGCACTGTGGCGGGATTCCTCGCGCAGGCGGCGATAGACCTCCAGAAAGGCGCTTTCATGTACGCCGTCCCAGCCGTGCCGCATGACCAGCCGGGTGTAGATTCGATCCAGCTCGTCGGCATCCAGGTTGGCCACCGAGGCATACAGAGCCTCGGCGATCGGATCCATGGTGTGGGGGGCGATCCCGGGGCCGGGGCTGGCGCGGCGTTCGCTGGCGGCCTGGGGCCGGGTGCCATCGGCTTCGGGTGATTCGGCCCTGGCGGTGCCGTGTGCGGACTCGTCATTCAGTACGCGATGGACCTGCGAGACCGGGATGCCCTGTTCGAGCAGTTCCATGATCCGTTTGATGCGGGCGATGTCACTCAGGCTGTAGAGCCTGTGACCCTTGGGGGTGCGCATCGGCCGGATCAGCCCGTAGCGGCGCTCCCAGGCTCTCAGGGTGACGTCGTTGATCCCCGTCTCCGCGCACACGTGGCGGATCGGGTACAACCCTTCTTCGTCTTGAAGTTCGATGTGCGTCGCGCTCGCCATGAAATAATTGTACGACATTTGTACATCGCATGTACAAGGGGGGTGATGCACGATGCGATCCGCGTGATTCCGGGAAAGGGAATGAACCTTCCCTGTCTGCGCGTCCCAAAAGGGTAGCAACCTTTTCTAGATGCTGCTGGAGACCCGCATGTATGCAACCGTCGGAAACCGCTGGATCGGGATGTATGTCCCGTTGTTGCTTGTGGCACTGGCTGCACCCGGTGCGGTTCAAGCCAATCCGGAGATGGCCGACAGTGTGTCACCGTACCTGCGTCTGCATGTGGACGACCCGGTTGAGTGGCGCGCCTGGGATCCGGCGTTGCTGGAAAAGGCCAGGGAAGAACAACGCCCGCTGCTGATCTCCAGTGGCTACTACTCCTGCTTCTACTGTCACGTGATGCAGGAGGAGAGCTTCAAGGACGACGGTATTGCCGAACGGATGAACACGAACTTCATTCCGGTGAAGGTGGATCGCGAGGTCAATGGGGCGCTGGACAGCTATCTGCTGGAGTTCCAGCGTGCAACGGCCGGTAGTGCAGGTTGGCCGCTCAATGTGGTGGTGACCCCCGACGGTCATGCCCTGACGGGCGTGGTGTATGCCCCGCGTGACCAGTTCGCCGAATTCCTCGATGGCATCACCCAGCGCCTGGAGTCGGATTACGACCGACTGGTGGATCTCGCCCGGCGTGGGAGCGAGGAGCTCACCCAGCAACTGCGCAAGGGAGAGGAACCGCTTTCCGAGGGCCGCGCGGGCCGACTGCCGCAGGTCCTGTGGAGCCGCCTGGAGCGCGAGGCCGACGACCTTCAGGGTGGTTTCGGTAGTTCCACCAAGTTCCCCCATTCGCCCTACCTGCACGCGATGCTGGAGGCCGAGCAGGCCGGCACGGCCCCAGGCTGGGTTGTGGAGTTTCTCGAGATCACCCTGGACGAGATGGCCCACTCCGGTCTGCGTGACGTGCTGGGGGGCGGCTTCTTCCGCTACTCCGAATCACCGGACTGGAACGAGCCTCACTTCGAGGTAATGCTGGAGGATCAGGCACAGCTCGCACTGGTTTATCTGCGTGCCGGTGAATATTTCGGCCGCGAGGACTGGGTTGATCTGGGGCTCGAGAACCTCGATTTCGTCAAGCGGGACATGGCCCTGCGCGAGGACGAGACGGGTGACCAGGCGGAGGCTGCGGAGGGCGGTTTCCGCGGGTTTGCCTCCAGCCTGTCGGCCGTGGACGATCAGGGCCGCGAGGGCGGGGCCTACCTGTGGCCGGAAGAAGATCTGGAAGCCGCACTCGCGGACCACGAGTACCCGGAGTTGGTGCGTGCCTGGTTCGGCATGGAGGGCAGCTCGGTCTTTGATCTTGGCTACCTGCCGCGCAGTGGCGCGGGGATCGAGCAGCTTGCGGAGCGTTTCGACCTGGCAGGGGACGAGGTTCGCGAGCAGGTGGAGTCCGGCCGCGAGGCCCTGATCCAGGCGCGCGAGGCGCGCGGCCTGCCGCGTGACGAGAAGGTGCTGACCGGGGCGCACGGGCTGCTGCTGTCCGCCCTGGCGGAGGCGTCTGCGCACGATGCACGCTTCCTTGACGCGGGCGCGGCGGTTCAAGCCTGGTTGCTGGAGGTCGCCGCCGACCCGGCGGAGCTGCCGGCGCTGATGGGGCTGCCCGCCGAGCAGGCGGGCACCGCTACGCTCAACGATTACGCCTACGTCGCGCGCGGCCTGCGCGACTGGGAAGCGGCAACCGGCGAGGGTGAACATGGCCCGGCCCTGGCACTGCTGGAGGCGGCCTGGGAGCGCTTCCGCGATGGTGACGGCTTCCGTTCGGAGCCGGAGCCGCCGCTGCCGGGGATGATCTCTCAGCGTTTCCACCCGGCGGTGCACCGGCCGTCCCCGACGACCCTGATCTTCCGTCTCAGCGAGGAATGGGCCGAGGACAGCGAGACGGTGGATGCCGCCTTCGCGGACTACGACCTGCGCCCGGGCCGCGCGATCGATGCCGACCCGGAGCAGCATGCCCGCCTGATCCTTTGGCTGCAGGAACGCGACTAACGGGTGCCGTCTGAATCGGGGTTGTTCGCGTTGCCGCCGCAGGTCGGCGCGAACTACGCTGTGCATCCGAAGGCCATCCTGGCCGTGCATGCGGATACACTACGGACGACTCGCCCGGCGAATTGATCAGCGTCTCCGTAAGGTGAGGCCTGGTCGGCGCGGCGCCCGGGCCAGCAGGATGCCCTTGGGGTGCATGCCCACTTCCGCGAGCGTGGCCTGTCCGGGCTGCTGGCAACCGTCTACAGGCTGAATCCGCGTTGACTGCTCTCTGCCCTGAAGGACGAGAGATTCCCAATTCATCAAGAACTGCCCATGCCGCAATCACGACACAGGACTGACATTCTCTCCAAGGGCGAGCACCGCCAGCCCGGCGGCTTTGATATTGACCGCAGCGTTCACGTCGCGGTCGTGTTCGGTGCGGCATTCGGGGCAGGTCCAGGTGCGAACGGACAGCGGTAGTGCGTCGACCACATGGCCGCAGTGCGAACACCGTTTGCTCGACGGGTACCACTGGTCGATGGCGACCAGTTGCCGCCCGGCCCATTCGGCTTTGTACGCCAGTTGTCGGACGAACTCGCCCCAGCCCGCATCACTGATGGCCTTCGCCAGGTGCGGGTTGCGCAGCATGTTCTTCACCTTCAGGGATTCGACGCAGATTACTTGGTTATCGTTGACGATCTGGCGGGACTGCTTGTGCAAGCGGTCCATCCGGCAATCGGAGATTTTGGCGTGAAGTCGAGCCACCTTCTTTCGGGCTTTGGCACGGTTGCTGGAGCCGAGTTTCTTGCGGCTCAGTCGTCGTTGCGCCAAGGCCAGTCGGGCGGCGTATTTTGCCGTATGGCGGGGATTGCCGGTTCGATGCCCGTCGCTGGTGACGAACAGGTCCTTCAGTCCGAGATCGATGCCCACCATCTTCGGGGTGACGGGCGGCTTCTCGGGGTCGAACTCGCACAGGCAGCTCACGAAGTAGCGGCCGGCCGAGTCCATGGAGATGTTGATGCTGGTGGGTTCGGAGGGAAGCGCCCGACTCCACCGGATGTTCAAGGGCTCCCGGCACTTGGCCAGGAACAGTTGCCCCTCCCGATACTGAAATGCCGAACGGGTGAATTCGGCCGATTGCCGACCCCGCTTGCGCTTGAAATTCGGGTACCGGGCACGGCCCGCGAAGAAGTTTTTGAACGCGGCCTGCTGATGCCGGAGGCACTGCTGAAGCGGCACCGAACTGACCTCGTTAAGGAAGTTCGTTTCCTCGACCTTTTTCATCGCGGTCAGGTAGGCGCTGGCCTCGGTGTAGCCCATCTTCTTCTGGCGCTCAAAGAACGCATCCGTGCGGTAGCGCAGCACGGTGTTGTAGACCAGGCGCACACAACCGAACGTCCGCGCCAGAAGCACTTCCTGCTCCGGCGTTGGATAGAAACGATACTTGTAGGCGCGCTTCACCATGGCTTACATTTTATCAATTTATCTGTAAACTTTAAACACAAAGGGCGCGCTTCCTCCTCGGCCTGAACGCCGAGGTCTCCGCCCTGGGAAAATCGATGAACGAGAGCCCGTCTCTGCCCCCGAGCCACCCCTTGCGGGAGGCGATTCACGACGAGGTCCACGCGCGCTTCTACGAGCCGCTGGACGCACCTGCCAGGGCCTCGTGGCTGGCGCTTTTGTCGCCGCGCGACTCCATCGATCGTGAACGCGAACTGGTCGCCGAGCTCTGCCGTAGTTTCGGCAGAGAGGAACCGCCCCCGGAGAAGAACTTCTTCGCCTGCGATCTGGGGCCGTTTCGCTTGCGCTGGGAACGCCACAACGAGTTCTCCACCTGGTCATTCTTCGTGACCGGAGAAGCCTTCAGCGACCCGTTCGCCAACCCGGCGATCAACCGCGTGCCGGCCGACTGGCTGGGCGAGCTGCCAGGGAGCACCCTCGCCGCGATCCATCTGGCGCTGGAGTCGCGTGACATGCCGGAGCGGTCCTTCGAGCAGCTGGAAGCCGTATTCGCTCCGCACCCCATCGTCGGCAGCGGCGTTGCTGGCGGGGATGGCCTGGTGTGGACCGATTTTCGGGTCCACGACGACGGTTTCTCCCGCTTCCTGGTCCGCGATGTCGATCTCAACCGGCGTGAGGCCGGGCGTATCGCCCAGCGCCTGTTCGAGCTGGAGACCTACCGGTTGCTGGCCCTGCTGGCGCTCCCGCTGGTCCGCGAGTTGATGCCGGAACTCGACGAACTCGAGGGTCGGCTGAACGACATCAATGACGAGATGGCGGGGATCACCGAGCAGTTCGCCGCATCGGATCGCGAGCAGCAGTTGCTGGCGGTGCTCTCCGACCTTGCATCCGACGTCGAGCGCCTGAGCAGCTATGCCGGCAGCCGCTTCCACGCATCCCGCGCCTATGCCTCGCTGGTGGACAGAGGCGCTGAGGAACTGAGGACCAAGCGCATGCCGGGGCTGCAGACCCTGTGTGAATATTTAAGCTGGCGCATGGCTCCGGCCATGGGTACTTGCGCGTCGCAGGCGGAACGGCTGGAGGTACTGTCCACGCGCATCCACCGCACCGGATCGCTGTTGCGCACCCGGGTGGACGTGGCGCTGGAACGGCAGAACCGCGACCTGCTGAGCTCGATGAACCGGCGCGCCGACCTGCAGTTGCGCCTGCAGCGGACAGTGGAGGGGCTTTCGGTGGTGGTGATCAGCTACTACCTGACCAGCCTGGTGGCCTACCTGTTACGCGGGGTGGACGCGGCGGTCGCGTTGCCGCTGCCGGTGAACATTGCCATCGGGATGACGGTGCCGGTGGTGGTCGCCGGGGTGTGGTTTTCCCTGAGGCGGATGCGCGCGCGAATCGAGCGGAAGGCCGGGCGCGGGGCCTGACCCCCGGCACCCGGTGGGGCGCGGGCCCTTCAGGCGTCAGAGCGGGCGGTGGTGTCCTTTTCGGCCTTGTGCAGGCGCTGGAGCATGGCCTTGAGGACCTTCGGGTTGCCGGCGACGACGTCGCCGCGGCGCATCACGTCCGGGTTGCCCTGCCAGTCGCTGACCACGCCGCCGGCTTCCTGCACGAGGAGCAGGCCCGCGGCCATGTCCCAGGGCTGCAGGCCCATTTCCCAGAAGCCGTCAAAGCGCCCGCAGGCGACCCAGGCCAGGTCCAGTGCGGCGGACCCGGGCCGGCGGATGCCGGCGGTGCCCGGGATCAGGTGGCGCAGGCTGCTCAGGTAGCGCTCCAGGTCCTGGCCCTCGCGGAACGGGATGCCGGTGCCCAGCAGCGCGCCGTTCAGGTCCTTGCGTTCGGAGACGCGGATACGGCGACTGTTGAGGAAGGCGCCGGCGCCGCGCGTGGCGGTAAACAGCTCTTCCTTCAGCGGGTCGTAGACCACCGCCTGCTCCAGTCGGCCCTTGTGCTTCAGGGCGATGGAGATGCCGTACTGCGGGATCTCGCGCAGGTAGTTGGTGGTGCCGTCCAGCGGATCGATGATCCAGACGAAGTCGGCATCGCTGCCGCTGCCGCTTTGTTCACCGCCTTCCTCGGCCATGATCGAGTGGTCGGGATAGGCGCGGCGCAGGGTGTGCACGATGGCCTGTTCGGCGGACAGGTCGACATCCGACACCCAGTCGTTACGGGCCTTTTCGCGGGTGTTCATGCGATCCGGCCGGCCCCAGGCGCGGGTGGTGATGCGTCCGGCCTCGCGGGCCGCCGATACCGCCGTGTTCAGCATGGGGTGCATGGGGTGTCTCCTGGTGTTCTTCGGGGTGTCCGGCGGGCGCGCGCACGCGCCGCGGGAAGGCCGCGAACAATACACAAGCCGCTCTTTTTTGGGAAGTCGAGAGCCCCCCTGTGTACAATCCGCGAGCTTTGATGCGGGCATGGCAACGGAGACTCCACGAATGGAAGAACGCCTGAACCGGGTGCGCGTCGTGCTGGTGGGTACGACGCATCCGGGCAACATTGGGTCCGCCGCACGTGCGATGAAGGCCATGGGAGTGACGGATCTGGTGCTGGTGGCGCCGGAGCGGTTTCCGCATGCCGATGCCACGGCGCTGGCGTCCGGGGCGGATGACCTGCTGGCGCGGGCGCGCGTGGTCGAAGACGTGGCCGCCGCGGTCTCCGACTGCGTGTGGGTGGTGGGTACCAGTGCCCGGCTGCGCACCCACTCGGTACCGGTGCTGGGCCCGGACGTGGCGGCCGGGCAGGCGCTGGAGAACGCGGCCCTGGGACCGGTGGCCCTGGTTTTCGGACGTGAACACAGTGGTCTGACCAACACCGAGCTGGATTATTGCAACGCGTTTGTGCAGATCCCGACGGTGCCGGATTTCAGCTCCCTGAACCTGGCCGGCAGCGTGCAGGTAATGACCTACGCGCTCCGCATGGCGGCCCTGACCGGAATGGATCCCGGGCAGGCGAGTGCGGCAGGGGAGGCACGCGACCCGCTCGCGACCCAAGACGAGATGGAGGGTCTGTTCCGTCATTTCGAGCAGGCCCTGACGACCATCGAGGTGCTCGACCCGGACAATCCGCGCAATCTGATGCGGCGCTTGCGGCACCTCTATATGCGCGCCGGACTGACCGGCAGCGAGGTGCGCATGCTGCGCGGTATATTGACGCACACGGAAAAGGGCCGCTGAGGGCGCCGGAAACCGGCGTGATAACCTAGCGGATGACTCGGGAATTGAGGCCGGCCCATGTTTGACAGGATGCGCGAGGACATTCGCTGCGTGTTTGACCGTGATCCGGCGGCACGCAACGCCTTCGAGGTGCTGACCGCATACCCCGGCCTGCATGCGCTGTGGTATCACCGCCTCGCGCACTGGTTGTGGAACCACCGGATGCGCTGGCTGGGGCGCGTGATCGCGAACTTCAGCCGCTGGGTGACCGGCATCGAGATCCATCCGGGGGCGACCCTCGGCCGACGGTTCTTTATCGATCATGGCATGGGGGTGGTGATCGGCGAGACCGCCGAGGTCGGCGACGACTGCACGATCTACCACCAGGTGACCCTGGGCGGCACCACCTGGGAAGGCGGCAAGCGCCACCCGACGCTTGGCAACGAGGTGGTGATCGGTGCGGGTGCCAAATTGCTGGGCCCGATCCATGTGGGCGACCACGCGCGCATCGGCTCCAACGCAGTGGTGCTGAAGGATGTTCCGGCGGAGGCGACCGCGGTCGGCATCCCCGCCCGGGTGCTCGGCCCGCGGCCCGAGCCCGATCCGCGCTTCCAGCAGATGGCGGACCGCATGGGCTTCGATGCCTACGGCCTCTCGCGGGACATGCCGGATCCGGTGGCCAACGCGATCCACCGCATCGTGCAGCGCGTACACGACCTGGACGAGCGCATGGAACGGGCCTGCCAGGCGCTCAAGCGCGCCGGTATCGATCCGGGCGAGGCCCTGGGCGAGGACGATTCGGGCCCGCTGGAGGCCTGCGATCTGGAAGGTCTGGAGCCGGACGAGTGCGAGGTTCCGCCGAACGTGGCGCCCCAACAAGAACGTAAACAGCAAGGGAATACTTGATCGTTTTGCTCGGGTATTGCTAAGCTTGCCGGCAAATGACTGACAAGTGCACTCAACCATGAAACTGACGACCAAAGGCCGGTACGCCGTCACCGCCATGCTCGATGTGGCGATGCACACCCGCAACGGGCCGGTATCCCTGGCCGAAGTGGCGCGGCGGCAGAAGCTTTCGCTGTCCTATCTGGAGCAGCTTTTTTCCAGGCTGCGCCGCAAGGGGCTGGTGAACAGCAGTCGCGGGCCGGGCGGGGGCTATGCCCTCAGCCGTGAACCGGAGGGGATCAGCGTGGCCGATATCGTGGTGGCGGTGGACGAGCCGGTGGACGTCACCCGCTGCGGCGGCAAGGCCAACTGCAATTCGGATTCGCGCTGCCTGACGCACGACCTGTGGACCGATCTGAGTCAGCAGGTCTATGACTTCCTCAGCACCCGCTCGCTGGCGGATGTACTGCAGCGCCATCGGGAACAAATGGAAAAAGACGGCGTGCAGGAGGTCGTGATGCACGGCGCCCCTCTGCAAGCCTCGACCGGAAAAAGCCATGCGACCGCCAAAGCGGCCGCGGAAAGGAGCTAACGCGCAATGAGTGACCTGAAACTGCCGATCTACCTCGATTATTCCTCGACCACGCCGGTCGACGAGCGTGTGGCCGAAAAGATGGCCGGCTGCCTGACCAAGGACGGCCTGTTCGGCAATCCCGCCTCGCGCAGCCACAGCTTTGGCTGGAGCGCGGAGAAGGCGGTGGAGAACGCTCGCGGCCAGGTCGCCGAGCTGGTGGGCGCCGATCCCAAGGAAATCATCTGGACCTCCGGTGCGACCGAGGCCGATAACCTGGCGATCAAGGGTGCCGCGCACTTCTACCAGCGCAAGGGCAAGCACATCATCACCGTGAAGACCGAGCACAAGGCCGTGCTCGACACCACGCGTCAGCTGGAGCGCGAGGGCTTCGGGGTCACGTACCTGGGTGTGAAGGAAAACGGCCTGATCGACCTGCAGGAGCTGCAAGACGCGATGCGTGACGACACCATCGTGGTCTCGGTGATGCACGTGAACAACGAGATCGGCGTCATCCAGGACATCGAGGCGATCGGCAACCTTTGCCGTGAGCGCGGGATCGTGTTCCATGTGGACGCGGCCCAGTCGACCGGGAAGGTCGCAGTCGACCTGTCCAACCTGCCGGTGGACCTGATGAGCTTCTCTGCGCACAAGACCTACGGTCCGAAGGGCATCGGCGCGCTGTTCGTGCGCCGCAAGCCGCGCGTGCGGATCGAGGCGCAGATGCACGGCGGCGGCCACGAGCGTGGCATGCGCTCCGGCACGCTGGCACCGCACCAGATTGTCGGCATGGGTGAGGCCTTTGCGCTTGCCGGTGCCGAGATGGGCCCCGAGCTGGAGCGCATCCGCATGCTGCGCGACCGTCTGTGGACGGGTCTCGACGGCATGGAAGAGGTCTATCTGAACGGCGATCAGGAACAGCGCGTGGCGCACAACCTGAACGTGTCCTTCAACTTCGTCGAGGGCGAGAGCCTGATCATGGCGCTGCGCGACATCGCCGTGTCCTCCGGCTCGGCCTGTACCTCGGCGAGTCTGGAACCGTCCTACGTCCTGCGTGCCCTGGGCCGCAACGACGAGCTGGCCCACAGCTCCATCCGCTTTTCCATCGGTCGCTATACGACGGTGGAAGAGGTCGACCACACGGTCAAGATTGTGCGCGCCGCGGTCGCCAAGCTGCGCGAACTCTCGCCACTGTGGGAGATGTACCAGGACGGCGTCGATCTGAGCACCGTCGAGTGGGCGGCCCACTAGGGGTCCGCTCGACACCACTAACGCAACGCGTACACACGCAACAGGAGAACGGTCATGGCTTACAGTGACAAGGTTCTGGACCACTACGAAAATCCGCGCAACGTCGGCAGCTTCGACAAGAACGACGACACGGTCGGCACCGGCATGGTCGGTGCCCCGGCCTGCGGCGACGTGATGAAGCTGCAGATCAAGGTCAATGACGACGGCATCATCGAGGACGCCAAGTTCAAGACCTACGGTTGCGGTTCGGCGATCGCTTCCAGCTCGCTGCTCACCGAATGGGTGCGTGGCAAGACCCTGGAAGAAGCCAGCCAGATCAAGAACACCCAGATCGCCGAGGAACTGGCGCTGCCGCCGGTGAAGATCCACTGCTCGGTGCTGGCCGAGGACGCAATCAAGGCGGCCGTGTCCAACTACCAGGAGCGCCACGGCGAGGCCGCGGAAGCCGAGAAGAAGTCTGCCTGAGGGTGCTATGTCGATTACAGTGACCGAACCCGCAGCCGAAAGGATCCACAACTTCCTCGACAAGAGAGGCAAGGGCGTGGGCGTGCGGCTGGCTGTCAGGACGACCGGCTGCTCCGGCATGGCCTACGTGGTGGAGTTTGCCGACGATATCGAGGATACCGATACGGTGTTCGAGGATCGCGGCGTGAAGCTGGTGGTGAATCCGAAGTCCCTCGTGTACCTCGATGGCACCGAGCTGGATTTCGGCAAGGAAGGCCTGAACGAAGGGTTCAAGTTCAATAATCCGAACGAGAAGGCCCGATGTGGCTGTGGTGAAAGCTTCAGTATCTGACTGACGATCGCATCCGGGGTGGTGCATGGCGGCCGATTGCTGGTCGTCGTCCCACCCCTTTTCTTTTGTCAGTGCGTCGCCAGTGCTTCTTGAGGCCGAGAGTTGATGAACGACCCATTCGAGCAGTTCGATCTGCCGGTCGCCTTCGAGGTGGACCGGCAACAGCTGGACGAGCGCTTTCGCCGCCTGCAGGCAGAGTTGCATCCGGACCGCTTCGTGCGCCAGGGCGACCAGGCCCGGCGCATGGCGGCGGCGGTGGCGGCCGACGTGAACGAGGCCTACGCGATCCTAGGGGATGACTACCGCCGTGCGCTGCACCTGCTGGAGCGCACGGGCGTGGCGTTCGACCCGGAACGCGATACCAGCCAGAACATCGAGTTCATCGAGGCGCAGATCGAGTGGCGCGAACGCATGGAAGAGGCCGCGGCGGCCAGGGATGGTGCCGCGCTGGAGGCCGCCGGCGAAGAGCTGGAGCAGGCCCGGGCCGAGGCACGGGCAAAGGTCGCGGATGCCCTGAAGGACCCGGCGGCCCCGGCGCCCGAGGCCAAGGACCGAGTGCTGGAATTGCGCTTTTTCGACCGCTTGCTGGACGAATTGAAACGAACCCGACAGAACCTGGCGCGCGGTTGATCCGCGGCCATGTGAAGGAGCCGAACACCCGATGGCGTTATTGCAGATCACCGAACCCGGAGCCGAGTCCGCGCCGCATCAGCGCCACCTCGCGGCCGGGATCGACCTCGGCACGACCCATTCGCTGGTCGCCACGGTGCGTAGTGGCGAGGCGGATACCCTGCCGGACGAGCAGGGCCGGCATATCCTGCCGTCGGTGGTCCACTACGCCGCGGATGGGGTGAGCGTGGGGTATGCGGCCGCGGAGCACGCGGCGGATGATCCGCACAACACCATCGCCTCGGTTAAGCGCCTGATCGGACGCGGCGCGGCGGATGTCGCGCGCCTATCGGGTGAGCTGCCGTTCCGCCTCAAGACCGGCGAGTCCAGCGTGCCGCGGATCGAGACGGCCGCGGGTGACAAGACCGCCGTCGAGGTGTCCGCCGATATCCTTCACACCCTGCGCCAACGGGCCGAAGCGACCCTGGGCGACGAACTCGAGGGCGTGGTGATCACCGTGCCCGCGTACTTTGATGATGCCCAGCGCCAGGCCACGCGCGATGCCGCGCAATTGGCGGGGCTGAACGTTTTTCGCCTGATCAGTGAACCGACTGCCGCAGCGGTGGCTTACGGGCTGGATCAGGGCGAGGAGAGCACCATCGCGGTTTACGACCTGGGCGGTGGGACCTTCGACATCTCCATACTGCAGCTGCGCCGCGGTGTGTTCGAGGTGCTGGCGACCGGTGGCGACTCGGCCCTGGGCGGCGATGACATTGACCGCACCATCGCCGACTGGCTCTTGAACCAGGCCGGGATGGGCGGAGAGAACGACCCGCAGCGTCTGCGTCGGGTGTTGCTGGCCGCGCGCCAGGCGAAGGAGACCCTGACCGATGCCGCGAGTACTGCCGTCGAGGTTGTACGCGCGGACGGCTCCACCTGGTCCGGCGCGTTGCATCGCGAAACCCTCGTGGGGCTGGCTCGTCCATTGCTGGATCGCACCATGAAGGCCTGCCAGCAGGTCCTCGAGGATGCCGGCCTGGAGACGGGTGCGATTGACGAGGTCGTGCTGGTGGGTGGCTCCACCCGTATGCCTGCGGTGCGCGAGGCGGTGGAAGGGTTTTTCGGTCGGGTCCCGCATGCCGGGATCGATCCGGACCGCGTCGTGGCGATTGGCGCCGCGCAGCAGGCCGACATCCTGGCCGGCAACAAGCCGGATACGGAACTGCTGCTGCTGGACGTGATCCCGCTGTCCCTGGGCCTGGAAACGATGGGGGGACTGGTCGAGTTCATCGTCCCGCGCAACACCACCATCCCGGTCTCGCGGGCCCAGGAGTTCACCACCTTCAAGGATGGCCAGACGGCGATGTCCCTGCATGTGGTGCAGGGCGAGCGCGACGTGGTGGACGCCAACCGCTCGCTGGCCCAGTTCACCCTGTCCGGCATCCCGCCGATGGTCGCTGGCGCGGCGCGCATCCGGGTGACGTTCCAGGTGGATGCCGATGGGTTGTTGAACGTGACCGCGCGCGAACAGACCCAGGGCGTGGAGGCGCATATCGAGGTCAAGCCGAGCTATGGGCTGACCGATTCCGAGATCGAGCAGATGCTGCGCGACTCGGCATCGTCCGCGCGCGAGGATATGGAGGCCCGCCGCCTGCGCGAAGAACAGGTGGAGGCCGACCGCGTGCTGGAGGCGATCGACGCCGCGCTGCAGACCGATGGTGATCGCTACCTGGAGCCGGAGGAGCGCCAGACCATAGAACAGGCGCGCGATGCCCTGCGCGCCGAACGCGAGAAGGGCGACGACCCGGACGCGATCGAGGCCGCGCGCAAGCGCGTCGAGCAGGCCTCCGAGGCCTTCGTCGCGCGGCGAATGAATGACAGCATCCGGCGGGCACTCGCCGGTCACAACGTTAGCGAATACGACGCAGGGAACTGAGAACATGCCCCAGGTAATCTTTCTACCCCACGAGGAAATCTGCCCCGAAGGCGCCTCCCTCGAGGCCCCTTCGGGCATCAGCATCTGTGATCTTGCACTGCAAAACGGCATCGAGATCGAGCACGCCTGCGAGAAGTCCTGCGCCTGCACGACCTGTCATGTCTATGTGCGTGAAGGCCTCGACAGCCTGGGTGAGGCCACCGAGGACGAAGAAGACATGCTCGACAAGGCCTGGGGGCTGGAGCCGGACTCGCGCCTTTCCTGTCAGGCCGTTGTGGCCGACCGCGATCTCGTGGTGGAACTGCCGAAGTACACCATTAACCAGGTCTCCGAGAACCACTGAGCGAGGGATAGGCGATGAAGTGGACTGAAACCCAGGAAATTGCGATCCAGCTGGCCGATGAGCACCCGGACGTCGATCCGCGCCATATCAACTTCGTGGATCTGCGCCAGTGGGTGATGAACCTGCCGGAATTCGACGACGACCCCGAGCGCTCGGGAGAACGCGTCCTCGAGGCGATCCAGCTTGCCTGGATGGACGAGGCCGACGTCGACGACTGACGGGTTTTTGGATCGACCGCGAAGCACACGAAGAAGGGCCAGACCCTTTTTCGCCACAGAGAGCACAGAGGACTCCGGGACGGGCAAGGGGCTGAAACGTCTACCCGATGCCAGGATAGCTCACCGATGCGAAGTGGTATCCCGGCCTGTGCTTCTGTGCCGTCCCTCGACCTTCTGCATGTCTGCGTGCGCTTCGTGGTGAATCAAGGCCGGTGACGTTGCTGCAGGGGCGTCAGGTCGCTAGACTACGCGCCGCACGTTGCGTCCGCGTCTTTTTTGCGTTGGGAACCCGCCGTTCGGCGGGTTCTCGCGTTTGCAGCCGGGCCCAGCGACCGATATTCAATCCAAGTACCAGGAGAGCCGCCCCATGGCCGTTGAACGCACCCTTTCCATCATCAAGCCTGACGCCGTTGCCAAGAATGCCATCGGCGACATCATCAGCCGTTTCGAAAAGGCCGGCCTGAAGGTCGTTGGCGCGCGCATGATGCACCTGAGCCGCGAGCAGGCCGAAGGCTTCTACGACGTGCACAAGGAACGCCCGTTCTTCAACGATCTGGTCGAGTTCATGATCTCCGGCCCGGCGCTGGTGCAGGTCCTGGAAGGCGAGGACGCCATTGCCAAGAACCGCGACATCATGGGTGCGACCAACCCGAAGGAAGCGGCTCCGGGCACCATCCGCGCCGACTTCGCTGTCTCCATCGACGAGAACGCCGTGCACGGCTCCGATGCCCCGGAAACCGCCGAGCGCGAGATCGCGTTCTTCTTCGGTGACGACGGCGTCTGCCCGCGTACCCGATAAGAGCTCCGCAGGCACTGCGGGGCCCGGCTGCACCGCGCAGCGGGCCCCGTAGGCAGGCATCCCTTCGGCACAGTACACTAGGGGACTTGAGCCAACCGGTCCCTGTTATGGCACACACATCCTCCACCCCCCTGAATCTCTTGGGCTACAGCCACCAACAGCTCGTCGAGCTGCTGGCGCAGTGGGGTGAACCGCGTTTTCGTGCCACCCAGCTGATCAAGTGGATTCATCAGCGCGGGGTCACCGACTTCGAACAGATGACCGACGTGTCGCGCAAGCTGCGCGATCGTCTGGAGCGCGAGACCGAGATCCGCGTTCCCGAGATCGGTCTGGAAAAGGCCTCCTCCGACGGTACCGTCAAGTGGGTGCTGCGGCTCCCCGACGGCAATGCCATCGAGACCGTCTTCATCCCCGAGGGTGGGCGCGGGACGCTGTGCATCTCCTCCCAGGTCGGCTGTGCGCTCGACTGCACCTTCTGCTCCACGGCCCAGCAGGGCTTCAACCGCAATCTCACCAGTGCCGAGATCATCGGTCAGGTGTGGCTGGCCATGCAGCGCCTCCCGGCGCCGGACGGCCGCAAACGCGCAGTCAGCAACGTGGTCCTGATGGGTATGGGCGAGCCGCTGGCCAATTTCGATGCGGTGGTCCCGTCCTGTCAGTTGATGACCGACGACAATGCCTACGGTCTCAGCCGGCGCCGTGTGACCCTTTCGACCTCCGGCCTGGTTCCAGCCCTCGATCGTCTGAGCGCACATACCGATGTCGCCTTGGCCGTCAGCCTGCATGCGCCCAATGACGCGTTGCGCGACCGTCTGGTGCCGATCAACCGCAAGTACCCGCTCGCCGAGCTACTGGACAGTTGCCGCCGCTACGTGGAGGCAACCGATGCCCACAGTGGCGTGACGTTCGAATACGTCCTGCTGGCCGGCGTCAACGACCAGCCCGAGCACGCCAACGAGCTCGCCGGGCTGTTGCGGGGTATTCCCGGCAAGATCAACCTGATCCCGTTCAACCCGTTCCCGGGGGCTCCGTTCGAACGCCCGTCGGAGGCCACCGTCCTGGCCTTTGAGCGGCGCCTGCAGAAGGCCGGCTACGTGACCACCGTCCGGCGCACCCGGGGCGACGACATCGATGCCGCCTGCGGGCAGTTGGTGGGGCAGGTCGAGGATCGAACCAATCGTGGCATGCGCATGTTCCGCCTGCATGCCGAGTTGCCACAGACGGATCGGAGGGCTTCATGACTGGACGCGCGGGTTTGCGCATCGCCGGGGTTCTGACCCTGGCGCTGCTGCTGGGTGGCTGTGCCGCCACGGCCGACCGACCGGTCTCCGGCGAACGCGAGGATGCCGCCGAGGTGCATGCCGAACTGGGCATCGGCTATCTGCGCGAGGGCGAGTTCGAGCAGGCCGAGCGCAACCTGCGGCGGGCGCTGGACTATGACCCCGGCTATGTCCTCGCCAATATCGGTATGGCAGCGATCTACGAGCGCAAGGACCAGCTGGACCGTGCCGAGGAACACTATCGCCGCGCCCTGCGCCGCGACGAGGACAACCCCTTTGCGCAGACCAATCTGGGCGCATTGCTTTGCGCCCGCGAGGACTTCGACGAGGCTCAGGAGCTGTTCGCCAAGGCGATCAAGAATCCGGATTACGATCGCCGCGACATCGCCCACATGAACTCCGGCGTCTGTCACGCGGACGCGGGCGATGCCGAGGAGGCCGAGCGGCAGTTGCGCCGGGCGCTGGAACTCAATCCGCAGTATCCCCGCGCGCTTCTGGAAATGGCGCGGCTGACTTATCAGGACGACCGGCCGATGCAGACGCGGGCCTTCCTGCAGCGATTGGACAGCCAGGGGGTCGAGAATGCCGAGACGCTGCTGCTGTGCTATCAGGCCGAAAGCGCGCTGGGCAACAGCCGCGCGGCCAACGCGTGTGCCGAGCGCCTGAGCCGCCATCACCCGGACAGCGACGAGATGGCCGAGCTGCGCCGGCTGGAGCGTGAAGGGTGAGCGATCCACGCGACAAGGAACCGGGCCTCGGGCGGGTCGAGGATGTCGATGATTCAACGAACAACGTCGCCTCCCTGCGCACCGAGGGTTCGGACCCCGATCCGGAGCCGTCCTTCTCCGCCGCGCATGGTCTGACGACCCGGGACCACCCGGAGGCATCCGGACCGGAGGCGCCCCGCGGTGAGGACGAGCCCGGCGCCAGTCTGCGGCGGGCGCGTGAGGCAGCCGGTCTGGACACCGCGACTCTGGCCAGCCGCATCCACCTCGGGCGCGGCACCCTGGAAGACCTGGAGGCCAATCGCTTCCATCACATGCCGCCGGCGTACGTGCGCGGCTATCTGCGCTCCTGCGCTCGCGAGCTGGGCGTGGCCGCGGACCCGTGGATTCAGTCCTTCGAGAGCCACGGGATGGTCGACCCCGAACTCCGGGCCGTCGCAACGCCCTCCGCGCGCGACCGTCAGCGTCGGCGCGGCCGCGGTATTTACTGGCCCGCCTTGCTGCTGGCCGTGATCCTGCTTGGGCTTGGGGTCTATGCCTGGAGCGAGCGCACGGACACGCCCGGGTGGCCGTCACTGAACCTGGGCGAGGCGCGGGATGCCGTCCCGAGCCTCGCCGATTTCCAGCCCCCGGACGACGCCGAAGGGCGGAGCCCGTCGATTGCCGGGAGCACTGATCCGGAGCCCGTCACGCCCGCGCCGGAGGCCCTCCCGGAGGGCACCCAGCCGGAGCCGGCGGGTGCCGAGGGATCGGCCGGTGCCCCGGAAGCATCCTCGGAATCCACCGTGCTGGCTGAGGCCCTGACCGAACGCCTGGCCGTGCCGGAAGAGCCGGTCACGCCAGAGCCCCCCGTGCGGGCCGAAAGCGCAGCCCCTCTGGATGCTTCCCCGGTGATCGAGACTTCCGGTGAAGGTTCGGTGGCGGGTGAGGGCGCGCAACTGGTGCTGGAATTTGGCGAGACCTCCTGGGTGGAGATCCGCGATGCCGCCGATGAGGTGGTTTTGACCGGCGTGCTCAGCTCGGGTGACCGCGAGGAGATTCGCCTGGATCTGCCTGGCCGGGTGATCCTGGGCAACGCGTCCGGGGTCTCGCTGACGCTGGATGGCGAGCCGGTAGACGTCGAGACGCATATCCGGAGCGACCGCACCGCGCGCTTCGATCTGGAAGGCTGAGACCGGGTCTTTCCGGCAGGCCATCACGTACAAACAAAAAGACACCATGAAAGCGATCAAGTCGATCCGCGGGATGCATGACATCCTGCCCGAGTCCATTCATGTCTGGCAGCATCTGGAAGCCACCCTGCGCGAGGTTGTGGAGGCCTACGGCTACCACGAGGTCCGCATGCCGATCGTGGAGTCGACCGAGCTGTTCAAGCGCTCCATCGGCGACGTCACGGATATTGTCGAGAAGGAGATGTACACCTTCGACGACCGCAATGGCGACAGCCTGAGCCTGCGCCCGGAAGGCACCGCGAGTTGCGTGCGCGCGGGGATCCAGCACGGGCTGCTGCACAACCAGGTGCAGCGACTGTGGTACCTGGGGCCGATGTTCCGCCATGAGCGCCCGCAGAAGGGGCGCTATCGCCAGTTCCACCAGGTTGGGGTCGAGGTGTTCGGCCTGCCGGGGCCGGATGTCGACGCCGAGATGCTCGCGATGACCGCACGGCTGTGGCGCATGCTCGGGCTCTCGAACGTGCGCCTGGAGCTGAACACGCTGGGGACCCCGGAAAGCCGGCAGCGTTATCGCGACCACCTGATCGCCTATTTCGAGCAGCATCGTGACGCCCTCGACGAGGAGGCGCAGCGCCGGCTCTATGACAACCCGATGCGCATCCTCGACAGCAAGCATCCCGATACCCGCGAGGTGGTCGCGCAGGCCCCCAGCCTGATGGATGATCTGGACGCTGAGTCGCGTACCCATTTCGACGGCTTGTGCGCGCATCTGGATGCGCTGGGCATCGCGTACGAGCACAACCCGCGCCTGGTGCGTGGGCTCGATTACTATACGCATACAGTATTCGAGTGGATCACCGAGGATCTCGGTGCCCAGGGTACGGTCTGCGCCGGCGGGCGCTACGACGGCCTGGTCGAACAGCTCGGTGGCCGTGGCACCCCGGCGATCGGGATGGCAATGGGCCTGGAGCGGCTGGTTGCGCTGCTGGAGGCGCGCGAGGACGCCCCGGCAGCGCCGGGTCCGGATGCCTACCTGATCGTCGGCGGCGACGAACTGGTCGGCCCGGCACTGCAACTGGCGGACCAGCTGCGGGGCGAATTGCCGGGGCTGCGACTGGTCCAGCACTGTGGTGGCGGCAGCTTCAAGTCGCAGATGAAACGTGCCGATCGTCTGGGGGCGCACTATGCCCTGGTGCTCGGTAGTGACGAGCATGCCGCGGGCACCGTCACGGTGAAGCCGTTAAGATCGCAGGGCGGCGAGCAGGTGGCCGTCGACCGTGCCGCTCTCGCCGACCATCTGCGCACGGCTCTGCAAGAGCGCTCGTAGTCAACGCAAGGATAGAGAACACGATGAGTTATCTCACCGACGAAGAAAAAGCCGAACGCATCAAGCAGTGGTGGGCGAACAACGGCATGGCGATTGTGGCTGGCCTGGTTCTGGGGGTCGGCGGCCTGTTCGGTTGGAACTGGTGGAGCGATCGCGAGGAATCGCGCGCCCAGGTAGCCTCCGAGATGTATCAGGCCCTGCAGGTCGCCGGTCAGACCGGCCAGACCGATCGCGCGCTGGAACTGGCCGACGCGGTGATCGAACAGGGACGGGGTACGCCCTACCGCGCGCTTGCCTGGGTCTACCGGGCCGATGTGGCGATCGCGCAGGACGACACCGATACCGCGATCGACGCGCTGCAGGTTGCGCGCGACGCGGCCCCCGATCGCGGGTATCGCGAGGTGCTGACGCTGCGTCTTGCGCGCCAGATGATCTTGGCCGAGCGCCTGGATGACGCCGAGGCGACCCTGGCGGACGTTCGCAGCGATGCCTTCACGGGGCTGAAGCGCGAGCTCGAAGGGGATCTGGCCCGCGCCCGTGGCGATCGCGAGCGGGCCCGCGAGCATTACGAGGCTGCACTGGACGCGGGGCACAGTCCCGAGTACCTGCGTCTGAAATACGAAGAACTTTCCGTCTAGAGGACCCGTCGCCTGATGTCTGTGCCTTCCCTTGCGAGTCCGGTCGTGCGCCTGCTGATTGCCAGCGCGCTGATCCTGTCCCTGAGCGCCTGCGGTCTGTGGTCGCGCGATACCACGGAGCCGCCGGCGGACCTGCCGGAGTTCGAGGCCGAAGCGCAGCCGGAGCGGCTGTGGTCGCGCTCGGTGGGCAGCGGTGGCGAGCGCTTCCTGTGGCAGGTCTATCCCGGAATCACCGACGACCTGGTCGTGATGAGCGACGCCACCGGGCGGGTCTCCGGTCTGAATCCCGACGGTGGCAGCCAGCGCTGGCAGGTGCGCCTGGATGATGCCCGGGTCTCCGCGGGGGTCGGCGTCGGTGACGGCCTCGCCGTGGTCGGCACGCTGGACGGCTACGCCATCGGCGTGGATCTGGACGGCGATGGCGAACGCTGGCGTGCGGCGCTCTCCAGCGAGGTACTGGCAGTCTCGGATGTGTCTGGCGGGCTGGTCATCGTGCGTACCAACGACGGCCGCATCCATGCCCTGGACGCCGACTCGGGCGCCACCCAGTGGACCGCGCTGCGCACCACGCCCTCGCTGAGCCTGCGCGGGGCCCAGCGCCCGCAGATCACCTCCGGCCGTGTGCTGGCCGGGTTCGACAACGGCCGCCTGCTGATGCTGGGGCTCAACCGCGGCAACGTGCTGTGGGAGACCACCCTGGGGGTTCCCACCGGGCGCACGGAGGTCGAGCGCATGGTGGATCTGGACGGGCATATCCCGATGTATCGCGGCGCTGCCATTGCGGCCACCTACCAGGGAAGGCTCGCGGCGCTGGATCTCAACTCCGGCGAGATCTTCTGGGTCCGTGATTTTTCTTCCTATCAAGGCGGGGATGTGGATACGCGTTCCGATGTCCTGGTCGTGACCGATGCCGAGAGCCACCTGTGGGGCCTGGAGCCCCGCAGCGGTGGTGACCTGTGGCAGATGGATGGCCTGCGCCTGCGTGGTGTGACCGCGCCGGTGGTGGTCGGCCAGCACGCCATCGTCGGCGACTACGAGGGCTACCTGCACTGGATCGACGTCGAGGACGGGCGCATTGTCGCCCGGCTGCGCGCCAGTTCCGGTTCCGTGGTTACGCGTCCCACCCTGGTGAACGGCACGCTGTATGTCGTCACCGACAACGGGCAGCTGACGGCCGTGAATCCCTCAATCCGGGGTGACGAGTGAGCCACAGGTTTTCAGGACGCCGGGTTCTCCGCGCAGGGCGCAGCCGCAGATGATTCCGGTTATCGCCCTGATCGGTCGGCCGAATGTCGGCAAGTCCACATTGTTCAATCAGCTCACGCGCTCGCGCGATGCCCTGGTGGCGGACGTCGCCGGACTGACGCGTGATCGCCAGTACGGCATTGGCAAGGTCGGCGACTTTCCCTATCTGGTCGTGGACACCGGCGGGCTCTCGGGCGAGGGCGCGCAGATGGACCGGGCCATGGCCGAGCAGACCGAGCGCGCGGTGGCCGAAGCCGATCATGTGTTGTTCCTGGTGGATGCCCGTGACGGCCTGACGCCGCAGGATCAGGCGATTGCCGATCAGCTGCGTGGCGCCGGGGTAAAGGCGCGGGTCGTTGTGAACAAGACCGATGGTCTGGATGCCGATTCCGTCAGTGCCGAGTTCTACGCCCTCGGGCTGGGGCAGGTGACCTCCATTGCCGCAGCACACGGGCGCGGCGTACAGGGCCTGATGCAGGCGGTGCGCAAGGACGTGGCGGCCGCGCGCCGGGCGGCCAGTGAAGATGCCGGAGACGACGAGGCCGCCAGTGACGGCCTCGACGAAGCCTCGCAGCAGGCGGCGCTGGATGACTGGCCGGGCATTCGCGTCGCGATCGTCGGACGCCCCAACGTCGGCAAGTCGACTCTGGTGAATCGTATCCTGGGCGATGAGCGCGTGGTGGCCACGGAAGTGGCCGGTACGACCCGCGACAGCATCTTTGTCCCGTTCGAGCGCGACGGTCAGGAGTACACCCTGATCGATACCGCCGGTGTACGCCGCCGTGGCCGGGTCCACGAGGTGATCGAGAAATTCAGCGTCATCAAGACGCTGCAGGCGATCGAGTCCGCCCACGTGGTGGTCCTGGTGGTGGACGCCCATGCCGGGCTGTCGGATCAGGACTCCCACCTGCTGGGGATGGTCATCGAGGCCGGACGCTCGCTGGTGCTGGCCGTGAACAAGTGGGACGGCCTGGACGACCACGCGCGCGAGCGCATCCGCGACGAGCTGGACCGGCGCCTGGGGTTTGTCGATTTTGCCCGCATGCGCCTGATCTCGGCCTTGCACGGCACCAATGTCGGGCACCTGCTGGACGACGTGTGCGAGGCCCACGCCAGCGCCTTCCGCAAGACCTCCACGCCGGAGCTCACGCGCCTGCTGGAGGCCGCGGTGGCGGAGCATGCGCCGCCGATGATCAGCGGCCGGCGCATCAAGCTGCGCTACGCGCACCAGGGGGGGCAGAACCCGCCGGTGATCGTGATCCACGGCAATCAGACCGACGCGCTTGCCGGGAGCTACAAGCGTTACCTGGAAAACTTCTTCCGCAAGCAGCTCAAGCTGGTCGGGACACCGTTGCGGCTCGAATTCCGCTCCGGGCGTAACCCCTACGCGGGCCGACGCAACAAGCTCACGCCGAGGCAGCAGTACAAGCGCAAGCGTCTGATGCGGCACGTGCGCCGCTGATCGCGCCGGTGGTCCCGGGGCATCCCGCCAATCCGATGCGTGACCCGGCGCTGTCCGGCTTCGCCGAGGTAGTGGAGCCGTTTCGGGTGATGGATATCCTGGCACGGGCCCAGGCGGCCGAGCGCTCCGGGCGCGACATCATCCACCTGGAGGTAGGGGAGCCGGACTTCCCGACGCCGCCCGCGGTAATCGCGGCCGGTCGCGCCGCGCTGGCGGAGGGGGATACCCGCTACACCCCTGCGCACGGGACCCAGGCCCTGCGCGAGGCGCTCTCCGCCGACTACCGGCGACGCCATGGGGCCGAGGTCGATCCGGAACGCATCGTGATCACCGCGGGTGCCTCCGCAGCCATCCTGCTGGCGCTGGCGGCGGGGGTGAATCCGGGCGAGGAAGTCCTGCTGCCGGACCCCGGCTATGCCTGCAACCGCCAGTTCGTCGCCGCGCGTGGGGCGACCCCCGTGGGCTTGCCCGTCCAGGCCGAACATGCCTTCCAGCCGACCGCCGAGTCGATTGCCGCCGCGTGGGGCGCCAATACCCGGGCGGTGCTGCTCGGGTCGCCGGCGAACCCGACCGGGACCTGCCTGTCGCGTGATCGGCTGGCTGCGATCGTCGAGGTCGTGCGCGAGCGGGGAGGCCTGGTGATCATGGACGAGATCTACGCCCAGATCGTCTTCGATACCCCGGAGCCCAGTGCCGCGGCCGGCTTCCCGGATGTGGTGGTGATCAACTCGTTCTCCAAGTACTTCGCCATGACCGGATGGCGCCTGGGCTGGATGGTGGTGCCGGAAGCCTGGGTGGACCCGGTACGGCGTCTGGCGCAGAACCTCTTCGTGGCCCCGGGCACTGTGGCGCAGGCCGCCGCACTCGCGGCTTTCGCCCCCGAAACCGAGGCCCTGCTGCAGTCCCAGGTCCAGGAACTAAAGGCGCGCCGGGATGTGCTACTGGACGCGTTGCCCAGGCTCGGCCTGGAAGTGCAGGCACGCCCGGAGGGGGCGTTCTATGTCTGGACCGACTGTCGGGCGCATGGAGTGGATTCCGAGGCCCTTTGTGCCCGAATCCTGGACGAGACGGGGGTGGCCCTGACTCCGGGGACGGACTTCAGCCCCACCCGCGGTCGTGATTATGTGCGCATTGCCTACACTCAGTCCGAGTCCCGCCTGCGCGAGGCGCTGGAGCGCCTGCAAACCGTGTTCGCCCGCGGGTGACACGGCTCTCGCGGTTCCGGGACCATCGCACTGTAGACATCATGGATTGACCTGCCCGACCTCGAGAGCGTGGGTTATGTTTTCGGGGTTGGGATAACCACCTTCAACACAGAGCCATTATCGAGGGGGCAGGTCATGAATGAGTTTATCGCGGAAGGGGTGAAGGATGCAGGCCCGGTGACGGGGCAGGCCGGGGTGAAGCGAGTGCTCGAGCAAGCGAGCAACGTCTACGGTGCCTACATCGGGCTGGACGTGCATAAGGAGACGATTGCGGTGGCGGTGGCCGAGTGCGGTCGTG
>NZ_KB906109.1:0-101454 GCF_000381185.1 Thioalkalivibrio sp. ALMg13-2
GTGGGCAATCCGACGGATGGGTGGCCATTCCAAACGTGCCTGCATCTATCCAGGCCATATCCACGCCATTATCCCGTCGGCACCCTTCCTCGCCGGCATCCCGACCGCAATACCCCCTGCACGTCATCCCGGACGCAGCGCAGCGGAGAGCCGGGATCTCCTCACGCGCGAACACCCCGACGTCTCTGCCACATTCAGCGACGGAGATCCCGGATAACCGCTGCGCGGTTTCCGGGATGACGGGGGTGGCAGGATTGTACGGAAACGAGGGCCGCGACCCGGCCGCTCAAGGGTGGCGATTACATCCCATCATTGCGAGGAGCCGCAGGCGACGTGGCAATCGGCTGGCAGGGCGCAAGACGTTTTAATCCAGCACTCTGCTTGTCCCGAGCGATTGCTTCGTCGCTGCGCTCCTCGCAATGACAGAGGTGGTGGATTCGCGGCTGGTTCGCGGGCTGACGGTGGTGGAGGTCGGAGGTGAGACGGTTCGGGTATATGCCCCAGGGCCTTGATATACTTGAGCGATGCGCCTGACGGACGAACAACAGACGATCATCCGCGAGGAAGTGCGCCGTGCATTCGGGCCGGATGCTCGCGTGAAGCTGTTCGGCTCGCGCGTGGACGATGCCGCGCGTGGCGGCGACATCGACCTCTACATCGAGGCGGACGGCACACCGGATGAGCTGCTGGACCAGGAACTGCGCCTGTACGTGGCACTGCAACGCCAACTGGGCGAACGCCGTGTGGATATCGTCGTGCATCCGCGCGGCGCGCCGCCCCGCCCCATTGATACGCATGCCGACCGCACGGGTGTCGCCCTGTGACCGCCACAACGCCACAGCAACGACTCGCCCGGCTCATTGATCTGGTTGATCGCGAGGACGAGCACCTGCTCGCCGTGCGCGAACGCCTGCTGGAAGGCCATTGCACAGTCGGTCCCGAACGCGTTCAGGGTATCCTTGCCACGGACTCCGGGGTCGATCGCCTGGAGTCCTTCGGCGCGAAGTTCGGCCGCATGCAAGACACCATCATGGACAAGCTCGTCCCCACGTTTCTTGCCTGCGCCGGGGAAAACACGGGCCCGGCCATCGACAACCTGTCACGTCTGGAGAAGCTCGCCCTCCTCCAGGACGCCGACGCCTGGCTACAAATGCGCCAGCTGCGCAACCGCCTCGTCCATGAATACATGGAGAGGCCCGCCGACCTGGCCCCGGCCCTCCAACGCGCCTGCCGCTTCACCGACCAGATGCACGCCGACTACCACGCGCTGCGCACATATGCGCAGGGTCATCTGAAGATCGGACCTGCCAGCCTTTAAGGTCTCAAAGCCGCTGGCTATCCCTCGCATCATCCCGACCGCCCCGACTCTAGCCCGGCCGCGCCGCTCCCCGCCATCCCAGCCACAACGCTTGCCTCCTCGTCATCCCGGCCGCAGCGCAGCGGAGAGCCGGGATCTCCCCACGCGGGAACACCCCGACGTCTGCGCCACCTCCAACGACGGAGATCCCGGATAACCGCTGCGCGGTTTCCGGGATGACGGGGGTTGGGTGGTCATTCCCAACGTGGGCGCCTCCATCCAGCCCGTATCCCCCGGCCGTTATCCCGACGAGCCCCTCCTTCGCCATCACCCCGGCCGCAGCGCTCCCCTCCGCGTCATCCCGGCCGTAGCGAAGCGAAGAGCCGGGATCTCCACACGTGCGAACACCCCGACGCTTGTGCCGGCTCCAACGGCGGAGATCCCGGATAACCGCTGCGCGGTTTCCGGGATGACGGGGTATATGCAGGGCGACTGCTGCAAAGGTCAGGGATTGCCATGGCAGGCGCGGACTAGATCAGCCAGGTGGTGCCGATGCGGTGGTCGGGGGTGGCACCGGGGATCAGGTCCATCAGGAGCCAGCCGAAGATCAGGGTGATGAAGGCGCCGCAGAAGATGGTGGCCACGAACAGGCCGATGCGGTTGCCGCGGCGCAGGCCGATGATCTCGCGCAGCGACCAGTAGAGCAGCCAGAGGGAGTACAGGATCAGCAACAAGGCGATGCCGTTGCCCCAGGGCCAGGGGAACGCCGCGACCACCTTGCCGACCCAGGCGGGCAACAGCCCGACCGTGACCGCGAGCATCGCACGGTCCGGGTGCGAGTAGCCCTGGAACAGCTCGGTCAGGTAGTGCGCGGACCAGGCCATCCCCAGCACCCCGATGCTCATCGCCAGCACGCTGTAGACGCCAAAGCCCCAGGCGCCCGGCATGGCCTCGGGCGGCAGGCCAATCGGGATCACCAGGTAAAGCCATTGGCTCGCGACCACGCTCACCAGCAGCACCGGCAACGCCAGCCAAAGGAATGTCTGCCACCACGGCGGGGCGGGTTCGATTGCCCGCGCATCGCGCACCGCCCCAAGCGGGTTTACGAGCGCGCGCAGGGTCATGCGGGCGGGATTGATGCAGGCACGAACGGTCATGCCCGGAGTATGTGGCAACTACATGACCATTCTATTACAAGCCGTCTTATGCCCCCCCTTGGTGGCATTTCTGCTACCATCTGACCATGAAGGCCGTGTTCGATACCAACGTCTTCGTCGGTGCCTGTCTTGGCGTAGGCCCGGCCAATTACGCCATACAGGCGTGTATTGAAGGACGAGTTACACCGGTGATGGGCACGGCCTTATTCCGGGAGTACGAGGACGTTTTGGGCCGCGTCAAGATCTTCGAAGGAAGTCTGCTGGACATCGCCGAACGCGAACGCCTACTCGATATTTTCGCCGCCCGGTGTGTATGGTCCCGCATCTACTTTGGTTGGCGCCCCAATCTTCGCGACAAGGGCGATAACCACCTGATTGAACTCGCGGTAGCGGGTGACTGCCAAACGATTGTGACGCGAAACAAACGAGACTTTTTTCAGATGGAGCTGCAGTTCCCGGATATTCGAATTCTCGATCCCGCTGAACTGTTGGAGGTTATTAGCGCATGACTGCTTTAACCGTACGTTTGCCGGACGACAAGTACGAACGGCTGAAGGCGCTGGCACGCGAACGTGGGACCAGCGTGAACCGCCTTGTCGACGAGATGGCCACGCTGCTGATTGCAGAGCACGATGCCGAGACCCGTTTCCGGGTGCGCGCCCAGCGTGGTCAGGGCCGGGAACAGGAAGGTCTGGCGCTGCTGGACAAGGCGATGGGGAACACCTCGCCTCATTGAGAGGCGACTCCCTAATGCAGGGCGAGCACGAGCGCCATGACGGTAATCCCCACCACCTCCACCAGCTCCAGGGTGGCGCCGGCGGTGTCTCCGGTGAAGCCGCCGAGCCAGCGGCGCAGGAAGCCGGCGATGGCGAACACCAACGCCAGCGCAACGGCCAGGCCCAGGATCAGGCCCCAAACGCCGGTGACCAGCGCCAGTAGCAGGATCAGCACACCGGTGGCCACTAGCACCATCTGGGCGGGGCTGCTAGGCAGGTGTGCGGCCATCTCGGCACCCAGGCCCTGCTCCCTCACATAGGGCACCAACAGAAACAGCCCGGTAAGCGCCGCGCGCCCCAGCACGATGGCGACCAGCAATGCGATCCAGGCACCCGTCTCCACCACGGTTACCAGGGCTGCGAACTTGATCAGCAGCACCAGGATCAGCGCTGCCACGGCCATCGGGCCACTGGCCGGGTCCTTCATGATGGCCTGGGCCCGCTCCGGGTCCTGATGGCTGCCGACCCACGCATCCACCGTGTCCGCCAGGCCGTCCAGGTGCAGCGCACCCGTCAGACCGACCCATAACGCGAGCACCAGTGCCGCGACCAAGAGCGGCGGCGTGCCGGGTATGGCCGCCAGCGCGATACCGACCAGCACCACGAGCAGGCCCAGGATCAGACCGACCAGTGGATAAGCCAGCACCGAACGGCCCAGGTCGGCCGGCTGCGGGTCTAGCGCGGGGGTGGGCAGGCGGGTGAGGAACTGGAGGGCCAGCCAGAAGGGTGTCAACACGACGCTCATGTGGGTGCCTGGCCGGACTTTGGCGCGAGGCATTCGCGGCCAGGGCTGCTCCCGCAGGGGGCTAGGCCACCGAAGGTCCTCCACATAGTTGTGGGAGCGGCCTTGGCCGCGAAGCCCCTGCCCGCGTCTGACTTTGGCAGGGGCTTCGCGTGCAAGCACGCTCCCACAAGAGCCCTCACAAGATCACCCACAGGGGCTTTCCGCACCAAGGGCAGGGGATTCATGGATAGGGCTTCCATGGCTCGACAATATGCAGGGAGGCGAGCGGGACGTCGATGCCGAGCAGCTTCTCCAATGGCCAGCCCTCGCGCAGGGCGCGGAGCAGGCGGATGACGCCGCCGTGCGCGATCACGAGCACGCGCTCGCCTTCGTCGGGCGCCAGGTCATTCCAGCCGGCGACAACGCGTTCGCGAAACTCCAGGAGCGACTCGCCTTTGGGGGGCGGGTGATTCACCGGGTCCTGCCAGAAACGGCCGAGTGCATCGGCGTCCGTCTCCATCAGCGCCGCCGCCGTGCGGCCTTCCCAGTCGCCGAAGTCGAGTTCGGCCAGGCGGTCGTCGACGGCGAGCGGTACACCGGCCTCTTCCGCAAACGCCTGCGCCGGGGCAAGGCAACGCATCAGCGGCGAGCAGACAATGCGACCCCAGACAGTATCTCCGGCCAGCGCATCGCGCATCGCGGTCCACCCGGCCTCGGTCAGCGGAACATCGCTGCCTCGGCCGCAGAAGCCGTTCCCAGTCGTTTCTCCGTGGCGCAGCAGGCCGATTTGGGCGTGGCGGATAGTCAACTGGCCTCTCCGCTGACACCCGCCTCGGCGAAGGTGGCCATGCCCGAGTGCAGCTCGCAGGCCAGGCGCAGCAGGGGCACGGCCGTGGCGGCCCCGCTCCCCTCGCCCAGGCGCATGCCAAGATCGAGCAGCGGCTCGGCCTCCAGCGCCGCCAACAGGCGCTGATGACCCGGCTCCGCCGAGGTGTGTGCATAGAAGAACCAGTCCGCCGTGCCCGGACACAGGCGCTCGGCCACCAGCGCCGCCGAGGTGCTGATGAAGCCGTCCACCAGCACCGGCAGGCCGATCTGTGCTGCGGCGATATACGCCCCGGCCAGCCCCGCAATCTCGAAGCCGCCTAGGCAACGCAGGCTGCCGAGGGCGTCGCCCCGCACGGCCGCATGGGTCTGCAGCGCCTGCTCGATGACCTCGGCCTTGTGCCGCACCCCATTCGCGTCCAGCCCCGTGCCGGGCCCGGCCAGATCGGCGGGCGCCAGATCCAGCAGGGAACAGGCCAGAGCAGCGGCGGAGGTCGTGTTGCCGATCCCCATCTCGCCGCCGACGAACACTTGGGCGCCGCTACGCCGAGCGCGTTCCGCGCACTGGCGGCCGGCGTTCAGGGCGCGTTCCAGCTGCGCCGGAGTCATCGCCGGCTCGCGAGCCAGGTTCGCGGTGCCGGGGCCCAGGTTCAGTTGCTGCACACCGCTAACAGCGGGCGGCTCCGCGACCGTGCCCAGGTTGATCACTTCGATGGAGGCGCCCAGGTACCGCGCGAGCACCGAGATCGCCGCCCCGCCCGTGGCGAAGTTCGCGACCATCTGCGCCGTCACCGCTTGCGGAAAGCGCGAGATCCCCTCGGCCACCACGCCATGATCGCCAGCGAACACCGCGATGTGGACGTTCTCCAGGCTGGGCTTTTCCTGGCCCTGCATGCCGGCCAGGCGTTCCGCGATAGCCTCCAGTTGCCCGAGCGACCCGGGCGGCTTGGTCAGCTGGGCCTGCCGTTCAGCCGCGGCCTGCCGGGCGGCGGCGTCGAGGGTCGCCGGCGGCACCTGCAGCCAGTCACAGTCTTCGGTCACTTGTTGGTCCTCATTGGTCTCTCGTGCGTGCTTTTCCACTTTCCTGCATCCCGGCCCATGACTCCTCGCCATCCCGGCCGGCTACTTCCCGTCATCCCGGCCGCAGGGAAGCGGAGAGCCGGGATCTGCCCACGCGGGAACACTCCGACGTCTGCGCCACTTCCCACGACGAAGATCCCGGATAACCGCTGCGCGGTTTCCGGGATGACGACGTTGGGGGACCATCCGAATGTCTGGACCAGGAATCCTGGCCGCCCGCCGAACTGTCATGCCGGCCCATTGCTTTTCGTGATCCCGACCATCCATTGCCCGTCTTCGCCAACCACTTCCCGTCATCCCGGCCGTAGCAAAGCGGAAAGCCGGGATCTCCCACGCGGGAACACCCCGACGTCTGCGCCACCTCTCACGACGAAGATCCCGGATAACCGCTGCGCGGTTTCCGGGATGACGACGTTGGGGGGGAACATCCGACCGTCTGGAACAGGAATCCTGGCCACCCGCCCAACTGTCATGCCGGCCCATTGCTTTTCGTGATCCCGGCCATCCATTGCCCGTCTTCGCGAACCACTTCCCGTCATCCCGGCCGTAGCAAAGCGGAGAGCCGGGATCTCCCACGCGGGAACACCCCGACGTCTGCGCCACTTCTCACGACGAAGATCCCGGATAACTGCTGCGCAGTTTCCGGGATGACGAGGGTTAGGGGGCAGGGGTGACGGTTGGGGTCGGGATCCTGCGTTGGTGCCGGCCTGCCGGCGTGCTTGTCTATGTGTCTGGAGGGCGGAATGCATGTTGGCCGGTTTGTCACAGCGGGTCACCCTTGAGGACGTGCGGGAGGCCGGCGACGGTGAGGACGACGCGGTCCATTGTTGGGGCCAAGCGCTGGTGGAGCCAGCCGGCCTCGTCGGCGAAGCGGCGGGATAGCGCGTCCATGGGCGTGATGCCCATGCCAGTCTCGTTGGATACGAACACCAACGTGCCCGGCAGGCGTGGAACCGTCTCGATCAGGGCCTCGCGATCACGCTCGATCCGGCCCTCGTCATCGGTGCACAGGAGCTGGGTCAGCCACAGGGTCAGGCAATCCACCAGCAGGCACTGCTCCGGTCCAGCGGCCTGCTCCAGCGCCCGAGCCAGGCCCGTGCCCGCCTCGACGAGACCCCAGTCGCCGGGGCGGTCGGCGCGGTGGCGCTCGATCCGGCGCGCCATCTCGGCGTCGTCGGCGCGCGCCGTCGCCACGTAGGTCACGGGCAGGCCGCTGGCCGCCGCCAGTTGTTCTGCCAGCCGGCTCTTGCCCGAGCGCACGCCACCCAGTACCAGGGTCTTCATGCGACTGGCTCCTTCGATTCGGCTTGCAGAAGGGTCAGTATGTATTTCATATCCAGGTGTTCTTCCAGAGAATCGGCCAGGCGCTCCAGGCCGCGTTCCCGCGCCGTTGCCAGGTCTTCCCCGGTCTCCATCCAGCTCCGCATACCCGCCCAGTGCAGCAAGGCCGCGGCGGCGTCCGATGTATCGAACACGCCGTGGACATAAGTGCCGGCCACCACGTCATCCGCACTACGCGCGCCATCCGGACCGTGTTCCAGGTGCAGTAGCGGCCGCTCCAGGCCGGGCCCGGTCGTCACGCCCGCATGGATCTCGTAGCCCTCCACACGGGCCTCCCGATCCAGCACGCGGTCGCCGCGAACCCGCTCCAGGTGCTTCTCGGGTGCGAGCCGGGTCTCGATATCCAGCCAGCCCAGCCCCGGCGTGGAGCCCGACTGGCCCTCCACCCCATCGGGATCGTGCACGGCGTGGCCCAGCATCTGGAATCCACCACAAATCCCCAGCACCTTGCCGCCATAGCGCACATGCCGCTGCAGCGCTTCTTCCCAGCCCTGCTCGCGCAGCCAGGCGAGATCGGCGCGCACGGACTTCGAGCCCGGCAGGATGACCAGATCCGCGGGCTGCAACGATTCGCCCGGCCCCACAAAGCGCAGATCCACCGCCGGATGCAGGCGCAGCGAATCGAAATCCGTGTGGTTGGAGATGCGCGGCAATGCCGGCACGGCCACCTTCAGTGCGTCCGCAGCCTTCTCGGGCATCGCCTCGCGCGGCAGCGCGTCCTCGGCATCCAGATAAAGCCCGTGCAGGTACCGAATCACGCCGAGCACCGGCTTTCCGGTCTTCTGTTCCAGCCAGTCCAGGCCGGGTTGCAGCAGGCCGATATCGCCGCGAAAGCGGTTGATCACGAAGCCCTGCACCCGGGCGCGCTCCGTCTCGCTCAGAAGCGCCAGCGTGCCCACCAGATGCGCGAACACCCCGCCCCGGTCGATATCCGCGACCAGGATCACCGGACAGTCCACCGCCTCGGCAAAGCCCATGTTGGCGATGTCGCCCGCGCGCAGGTTGATCTCCGCCGGCGAACCGGCGCCCTCCACGAGGACGTGGTCGTACTGTGCGGTCAGGCGGCCATGCGATGCCAGCACCGCCTCGCGCGCCACTGGCTTGTAGTCGTGGTAGGCCCGGGCATCCAGCTCCGCCGCCGGCCGGCCGTGGATGATGACCTGCGCCCCCTGATCCGAGCTGGGCTTGAGCAGTACCGGGTTCATGTCCGTATGCGGGTCCAGGCCGCAGGCCGCGGCCTGCAGGGCCTGGGCGCGCCCGATCTCGCCACCGTCCATAGTGACCGCGCTGTTCAGCGCCATGTTCTGCGGCTTGAACGGCACCACCGACAGCCCCCGCCGGTACAGCACGCGCGCCAGCCCCGCGACCAGCACGCTCTTGCCAGCATCCGAGGTCGTGCCCTGCACCATCAGCGTCGTACCCATCAGGACGTCCCCAGTGCCTGTTCCAGGCGCTTCCATTCGTGCTCTTGCCCCGGCAGGCCAAAACGAAGGCTGCCCGGCTGATCAAACCGTCGGACCAGGATGCCCTGCGCGCCCAGCTTGTCCTGCCAGCCCGCCGGATCGGCCACGCGGCACCACTGGAACAATGCGGTGCCGCCGGCGGGTTCCAGTCCGCGGGCGCGCAGCAATTCTTCAAGGCGCTGTCCTCGAACCCGCAGCATGCCGCGCGTCTCCGCCTGCCAGGCCAGGTCCGCCAGGGCCCGAGCCGCGATCCAGCGCGACGGCCCGGACAGGCTCCACGGCCCCAGCCGGGCGGCCAGGCGCGACCGCAATTGCTCGGCCGCAATGACAAATCCCACGCGCGCCCCGGCCAGGCCAAAGAACTTGCCCAGCGAGCGCAGTACCACCAGACCCTCGCGCGGCGCGTCCGTCGCCAGGCTCGCCTCCGGTGTCACGTCCATGAAGGCCTCGTCCACGATCAGCCAGCCGCCGCGCGCGGCCAGGGCCGCATGCCACGCCAGCAGGTCCGCCCGGTGGAACCGCTGTCCGGTCGGGTTATTGGGGTTGACCAGCACCAGCACGTCGAGGCCGGGCAATGCGGCCTCGATCGAATCCCCATCCAGCGGGACGACGTCGTGCCCGGCCTCGCGCCAGGCGCGGGCATGCTCGTTGTAGCTGGGCTCGAGGATACCCACGCGCGCCGTGCCTTCCCGTAGCGCCGGCAGCAACTGGATCGCAGCCTGGGAGCCGGCCACTGACAACAGCGCCCCGGTCCCGTAATAGTCGGCGGCCGCCGCCTCCAAGCCGTCATCCGGTTCCGGCAGGCGCGCCCAGACCGCTGACGGGACCTCGCCCGCGGGGTAGCCATGCGGGTTGATGCCCGTGGAGAGATCCAGCCAGTCGGCCTCGGGGATCCGGTAGCGCGCGGCCGCCTGACGGATACCACCCCCGTGCACCTGGATCAGCGCCTTCGGTCCCGGCGTCTGCACCGATTGGGCTTCAGAACAGGACAACGACAATTACTCCGGCCACAATGAAGGCCATCCAGATGGCCAGCGCACGATCCAGCAACGTAATGGCCTGGCGAATGCCTGTCGCGTCGGGCATGCGGCCCATCCCCAGACGGGGTCGCCACTCGCGCTGCCCGCTATAGGGCGCCGCTCCGCCCAGGACCACACCCAGCGCACCCGCCCCCGCGGCCATCACCGGCCCCGCATTCGGGCTCTTCCAGCCGGCGGCCTGCTCGCGCCAGCACTGCAGCGCGTCCCGGCCACGACCGGCCAGGGCATAGCCCAGCGCTGTGAGACGGGCCGGGATCAGGTTCATCGCATCATCCAGGCGCGCGGCGGCCCAGCCAAACGAGCGAAACCGGTCATTGCGATAGCCCCACATCGCGTCCAGCGTGTTCACCAGGCGATAGGCCACCACGCCCGGCGCGCCAGCCACCAGGAACCAGAAGATCGTGGCGAACAGCGCGTCGTTGCCGTTCTCCAGCACCGACTCGATGGTCGCGCCACTCACCCCGCGCGCGTCCAGGGCCGCCGTGTCGCGACTGACCAGCATGCCGACACCGGTGCGCGCCCCAGACAGGTCATCCTTTTCCAGGGCCTCGGCCACCACCTCCGCATGCTCGTCCAGGCTGCGCCAGCCAATTGCCAGCGTGAGGATCGCCAGCGTCAGAACCCAGCCCCAGGCCAGCGAGGCGCCCAGTGCGGCCAGCGCCACCCAGGGCAGGACCAGCGCCGCGAGAAGGAGCGCTCCGCGTGCACGACTGGGCGCATGCCAGCGGGATTCGGCCCAGGCCGCGAGCTGGCCGAATCCGGCCAGCGGATGGAACCGCCGTGGGTCGCCAAACAGTCGGTCCAGGATCAGGGCGCCGATCAAGATCAGAAAGGTACTCATGTGTCGCCACCCCCGGATAGCCCATCCGGACGAGCGGCGGATTCCCGCACAACCGTGGGCAAGGCCAGTTCGCACGGCGCACCCCAGCGATCCTGGAAGACCAGGTCTTCCAGGGGGCGCCGGGTATCCCAGCCCGCGGTCTCCAGCATCGGCCGGTCATAGAAGCGCTCCACATGCCCCAAGCACAGCACCGCGATCGGGTACCCGCCTTCGGGCATGTCCAGCCGATCGGCCAGCCAGTCCGGATCGAACAGGGAGACCCAGCCCATGCCCAGGCCCTCGGCGCGGGCAGCCAGCCACAGGTTCTGGATCGCGCAGGCGGCGGAACAGAGGTCCATCTCGGGGAGGGTCCGCCGGCCGAGCACGTAGCGCTCGCGGCCATCGGTCAGGGCCACGACCAGCAGCTCGCCCGCCTCGCGGATGCCCTCCAGCTTCAAGCGATGCACCTCGGCCGCGCGCTCGCCACAGGCCTCCGCGGTGCGGGTCTGTTCGTCCGCCGCATGGGCGTGGAGCGCCTCGCGCACCGCCGGGTCGGTAATGCGCAGGAAACGCCAGGGCTGCATATAACCCACGCTCGGCGCGCGATGCGCCGCCTCCAGCAGCCGCCGCAGGGTCTCGGCGTCCACCGGATCCGGGCGAAAATGCCGCATGTCCCGGCGCTCGTTGATCGCGCGATAAACCGCGGCCACCTCGTCCGGCGAAAAGTCTGTCCGGGACGCAGCACCGGGATCGGCGGATGGAGGGGTATTGCAGGACATGCGAAGGCGGCTCCCGGCTGCGGGCGAGATGGGCACAAGGGTTCAGCGGGGGCCCGGACACCGCTCAGCCGTACCCACGCGTGCCCGGACGGGAAAGCGGGATGATACGCGTTCCCCTCCCCCCTCTCCAGTGACCCCGCCACGTGGACCGGGAACCGCAGAACTCTGGCTGCGCCCAGGCTCTTGGCATGCGACCGGGACCGGCGAACCAGCGCGGCGCCATGCACCGGAGCAACCACCCGAACCAGCTCGCGCCTCCTCAGGCCTCTCCGGCACGGCGGGCCGCCTGACGCGCCGTGTACCAGACGGCCGGTGCGCCGATCAGCAGCCCGGCAAGCGCTCCATAGCGGTGGGATTCCACGACAACCGGGCCTCCCAGCCAGTCGCCCGCCCCCGCGACCCCTGCACCTGGTTGCAGGACCTCCAGCGCCAACTTGGCCAGTAACAGCAGCAATGCACCCGCGCCGATCAGAGGCATGTGGCGAAGCGCCGCGAGTGCCCCGGCCGCCAGCAATCCGTGCAGCAGTCCGGAAAGCCCGACATACCAGAGAACTTCGGGATGGAAGACCATCAGGGCCGCGGACTGGCTCAAGGCGATCACCAACAGCACGGCAAGCCACCCGGCCAAGGGCAGCATCCGTCCGAAGAGATGCCACACGAGAAACAGCCCCGCCAGATTCAGGGCCAGGTGTCGCCACCCCAGATGCACCCAGTGCCCCGTGACCAACCGCCACACCTCACCGTCGCTCACAGCCGGCCGCTCGTACTGCATCACGGCGCCGACCGTCTCGCCTGACAGGGCAATCAGCAAAGCCGGTAGCGCAACCAGGAAGGGGAACAAGTGCCAGCGGAGAGACCGTTTCAGCGTCACAAATTCGAACCCTCTGAACCCGTTCCGCCCGGACCGGTGACAACCGCCCCGGGGTCGCGGCGGGACGGCAACGGCGCCCAATGCATCCCGGTCCCGCGTTGCACCCCGATGCGTTCAGAAAGGAGCCAGCAGCATGACGATCGGTCTGGGCGCCACACCCCACGCCGGTCTCGAAAAACATGGAGCCCCACGCGGACGCCGATCAATCAGCGTGTTCCTAACTGTATCGGCGTTTTGCTGGAATCGAGCGCCGGCGCCACAAGGTGTCAGTAACGCCGGACCAGACCAATGCCGAAGAAGTCGTGATCCGATCCGTCACTGCGATAGCGATCCACCGACAGTCGGGAAGACCAGCGCTCGTTCCAGTGCCAGGACGCGCCGGCACCGATCACGCCCGACGTGCCGTACACCGTACGGCGTTCCCGCTCGCTGCCTACGCGCAGGTTATAGCGGGCCTGCCAGTGCCAGACACCCGCACGGGCAAACACATCGATGCGCTCATGGACCGCCCAGCGCGCCGTGCCCACCAGTTCCAGGCCCCGCCCCGAAGTCGGCCGGATACCCTCCAGGTCATCCACCTCGAGCCCGGCATCCACATCCCGGAATCTCGTGGTGATCTCGCCCAGATCCGTATAACCACCCTCCAGTCCGAAATGCTCGGTAAAGTGGTAGCCACCGAACAACCGCCACGCCCCGCGCGTACGGTCACTGACCCGGGCGCTACCCGCAATCCCCGCACGTTCCATATCGCCGGTCACGCTCGATGAACTGACGCCGCCGGTGCGTGCATATCCGAGTTGCCCCCCCACATACCAGGGGTGGGCCTCCTTGTCCGAGCCGGCGCCGGCCTGGGCCGTCACGGGTGCCAGCAGCAGCCCCGGGACCAACAGGACGGCTCCACCAATCGCTCCCGGGGACAGGCGCCGCCGGACACCCCGGCCACGACCCATCCGAGCGGCCAGTAGCAAGCCTGCGAGACCCACGATCAGCCAGCCACCGAAGGCGCCACCGCCCCCACTGGTCAGCTTGGCATCCTCATCGCCTCCGGCGCCCGCAGGCACCGCCAGCGTACCCGGGTCGGCAATCACCCCGTTCGGGTCATTGCCGCTCAGGTCATTGGGCCCCCCATCCTCGAGAATCAACCGCACACAGTGGTAGCTCTCGTTAAGGCCCGCCTCCCAGCGGTCGGAACCTGGCCAGGGGCACGCGTCTCCGCTGCGTGCCGCCGAATGCAGGCGATTGGCATCGTCCTGGACAAAATCCTTCCAGCCATCAGCACCGTGCCACTTGCGCCACGTGGCATCCGCCGGAATGGACTCGTCGTCCGCCAACGGGATCACCACGGGTACCGATTGCCCCGGATGCTGCAGATCGAAGACCTCGAAATCGACCAGGTACCCCAGGTGCTCGAAATCCGGATCATCGCGGTTCAGGGCCAGGTTGCCGCCACCGTCGTGCAGATCATCCGAGTGAATGCCGGTGCCGAAACGACCCGCGTCCCAGGAAACCCGCTCCGAGGTATCGCCCATCCGGATGCTATAGCCTTCCGGCGTAGCGAGCATCACCTCGCGATCACTGCTCGCGCAGTGGTCGGCGCCGACCAGGCGGAACGTACCCTCCGGACAGATGGGCAGGCGATGGGCTTCGTCCCGGTCGCGAATGGCCTCCTGATACTCATCCGGAATGGTTTCGACCACGCGCAGGCGACCCAGCGCCGCCCCACGCCGAGCGCCATCGGTGACCGTGACCTGGAAGCCATGGCCGTCCCCGGCCAACTGTTCCAGCCCATTCGCGTCATCCGTGATGGTGATCGTGTGACCACCATTGCCACTGAAACCGAGATTCGGATCGCTCCCGTTCCAGTCGTAGGAATAGGTGCCGGCATCCCCCGGGGTCACCGACAGGGTGACATCACCCTCCCCGACCTGAACCACGCCATCTGCAATTTCCTCGGCTGCACCTCCAGTGCCCTGCTCGACGGTCACCCGCACCGACAGTGGGATCTCCTGCGCAGAACGCAACTCGATGACGTGCTCCGCCGGATCGCCCAGGACGGCGTGCTCGGGCCCGTCGCCCTGAGTAAGGGTAATGCCAATCGTCCCGGTATCCGCATTCGGCGTTATCTTCAAGGGGCGGATTCGCTCGTGCTCTCCCGCTGCGAAGGTGAACTCGCCCGTTGCCAGTAGACCCGCCCCACCAGTTTGCAGGCCCTCGGAGTCACCGATGAGATAAACCCCGGAGAGGGTGTACGGAACCACCACCGGATACTGCCCTGGCGTGCCTTCCAGCACGGCCCGGATCTCGACCTCCTCGCCGTAGGTGCCGAGCTGGCGCGTGCTGCTGAAGGCCACCTGCGGGCGCACCTCGAACTCGATGCTCAGGTGGAAGGTCTCGCCACCGTCAAAGGTGAGCGCGTAGAGGCCACCGCGCTGCGCTTCGAAGACGTAGTAGCCCTCGTCATCCATTCGCAACACATCGTCATCCGCATCGCGAAGCAGCACCGGGTAAATCCCAATGCCGCCCTGCAGATCGGTGGTCGCTCCACCTCGCGTCACATTGCCGTCCACCACGACATCGGCATCCGACGGGATCTGGAAACGCACCGGCTGTCCGGTGGCGATGCTCTGGTCGCCCAGCGGCTCGCCATCCTCGCCGACGATGGAAGGAAGGATGGTTACCTCGCCCTCGACGTCGACATTTTCCGTCGTGCCGCCCTCCACGAAGCCACCGATGCCGCCAACGTGATCACCTGAACCGGTCACATCACCGCTGACCGTGGTATCGCGAATATCGCTGTCGCGTATTTCACCACCGACACCGCCAACCCGGTCGTTCCCCTCCACGTTTCCATCGACCGTGCCATCACGGACCTCGCTGTCGTTCACGCCACCACCGATGCCGCCGACATGGTCCCCAGTACCCGTGACATCACCCGTGACAGTCGTGTCGTTGACCGTGCTGCCGTCAACCTCGCCACCAACGCCACCGACGTGATTACGACCCTCGACGTCCCCGGTGACGGTGGCGTCGCTGATGGTGCTATTGGTGATCTGCCCACCGATACCACCGACGTAGTCACGGCCCTTTACCTCGGCGTCCACGGTGGTGCCATTCAGCTCGCCGTGCTCGATGGTGCCGGCCAGGCCGCCGATGGAGTCGCTCTCGCCGCCGTCGATCCGGCTGCCACCGTCGATGGTGACGTTGTCGACCCGGACTGGGTTGCCGTCGTCGCCCTGAATGCGGTTGGCGAGCAGCCCGGAGCCCTCGTCGGCGTTGTCGTTGATGCTGCCCTCGATGGTCAGGTCCGACACCTCGGCGCCCGGACCCAGCTCGTCGAACAGCGGCTTACCGTCCAGGCCGGAGATGTTCGCAGGTTCGCCCGCCCCCGTGTCGCCCTTGAGCGAACCGATGAAGGGGGTTGTCTCGCTGCCCACAGGCTGCCAGTCCACCTGACTCAGATCGATGTCGCTGTTCAGCTCGTAGTGCGCTTGCGGTTCGTTGTGCATCCAGGCGAGCTGTTCGGCCGTGTCGATCACATAGGGCGAGCCTGCGGTCCCGTCGCCGCTGGTGGGCGGCTGGGAGACCTGTCCTGTCACGGTTTCGTTGCTGACTTCGCTGTCGGTGATGTGACCGCCGATGCCTCCAACATTTGAATCGCCGGAGACATTCCCGTGGACCGCCACATTCTCGATGGTGCTGTCAGTGATCGTGCCACCGACCCCGCCGACCCGGTCGCTGCCCTCGACGTTGCCATTGACCGTGCTATCGCGGATCTCGCTGTCAGTGATCGTGCCACCGATGCCGCCGATTCCATCACCACCATTCACCTCGGCGTCCACGGTGATGCCGTTCAGCTCGCCGTGCTCGATGGTGCCGGCCAGGCCGCCGATGGAGTCGCTCTCGCCGCCGTCGATCCGGCTGCCACCATCGATGGTGACGTTGTCGACCCGGACTGGGTTGCCGTCGTCGCCCTGAATGCGGTTGGCGAGCAGCCCGGAGCCCTCGTCGGCGTTGTCGTTGATGCTGCCCTCGATGGTCAGGTCCGACACCTCGGCGCCCGGACCCAGCTCGTCGAACAGCGGCTTGCCGTCCAGACCCGAGAGGGTCACCGGCTCCCCTTCCTTGTCGCCCTTGAGCGAACCGGTAAAGGGGGTTGCGTCGCTGCCCACGGGCTGCCAGTCGACCTGACTCACATCGATGTCGCTGTTCAGCTCGTAGTGCGCTTGCGGTTCGTTGTGCATCCAGGCGAGCTGTTCGGCCGTGTCGATCACATAGGGCGAGCCTGCGGTCCCGTCGCCGCTGGTGGGCGGCTGGGAGACCTGCCCCGTCACGGCCTCGTTGGTCACTTCGCTGTCGGTGATCTGGCCGCCAATGGGCCCGACATTGGAATCGCCGGAGACATTCCCATTAACGGTCACGTTGTCGACAGTGCTCTCGTCGATGGTGCCACCGATTCCACCAACCCGATCATCCCCCGCGACGTCGCCATCGACGGTGACAGCGCTGATATCGCCATCGGTGATCGTGCCGCCGACACCACCGGTGTCGTCGCCGCCGGTAACATCACCGGCGACCTCGGCGTCGCTGACGCTGCAGCCATCCATGCTGCCGCCCACGCCGCCGGTCTTGTTTCCCCCAGAGACACTGCCGTTGGCACGAATCGTCTCCAGAACGCAGTTGGCGTTTTCCGATCGGTTGATCTGACCGCCCACGCTGCCGACATTGCTGCCACTACCCTGCACACCCCCATTGACGGTGGTATCGCTCAGCTCGCTGTCCTCGATGGTGCCGCCGACGCCGCCAACATAGCCATTGCCCTCGGTGTCGCCGTTGACCTCCGTCCGGATCAACTTGCCGTTGTTAATCCGGCCACCAACGCCGCCGACATCATTGCGCCCCGTCGTCTTGCCATTGACGGTGGTGTCGGCCAGACCGCTGTCGCTGATATCGCCACCGACACCGCCCACATAGTCGCGGCCGGTGACAGCACCATCGATGGTGACAGCACTCAGTTCGGCGTGGCTGATGGTACCGGCCAGACCGCCGATGTAATCGTTCGTCCCGCCATCGATACTGCTGGTACTGTCGATGGTGACATTGTCGATCATTGCGGGCGCCCCTGGCGTGCCTTCGATCGCATTGGCCAGCAGGCCGGAGTTTGTATCCGCCGCTGCGTTCACGCTGCCCTCGATCACCAGATCGGAGACTTCGGCACCGGGGCCGATGACATCGAACAACGGGCGACCATCCAGGCCACCGAGGACCACGGGTTCGCCGTACTCGCTGCTCAGCGAACCGGTAAACGGCTCCGCCTCGCTCCCGATGGGCTGCCAGTCGGTGCCAGCAAAGTCGAGGTCGTCGGCGAGAACGTAGTGCGCCGTTGGGTCGTCGGCGACACGGTCCAGCTGCTCCGGCATGGAGACGACATAGGGGCTCTGCTCGGAACCGTCCCCGGCGTCGAACAACACCTGTTCGCTGATCACCCAGGTCGAGCCGTAAGTCGCCTCTTGGGTCCACGCCAGGACAGGATAGCCGGCAGCCAGACCGGGCACGGCGGTCATATCCCAGCCATCGAAGACAGCCAGATTACTGAGTTGCGAAGTGGTGAGCCCGCGAGTCGACTCGTCCGGCATGCCGGGATTGATCGAGCGATCGTAGTAGGCACGCGTTACCGTCGCAGCATTGTTGCCGGTTAGTCCGCCGTAATGCTGGGCACCCGTGTCGACCGTATTGGCAGCAAAGGAGTCGGTCACCTGGCCGTTGTCCAGCCACCCGACCAGGCCACCGACATAGTCGTCGCCCAGCACCGTCCCCGTGGCATGGGATTCAATGATGCGTCCGTCCTGCCAGACGTAACCCACCAGGCCACCGGCTCCCCCGGCCGCACCGGTCACGCTGCCGGTGGCATGGCTTTCGCGGATCTCGCCGCCCTTTAGCAGACCGACGAGGCCGCCGTTATACAAACCGCCGTGCGGACCATTCACATCGACCGCGGCCGAACTCCGTGCGATGGTGGCGTCACGCGCTTCGCCGATCAGCCCACCGGCCGATTCGTTGCCATTCAGAGTCAGAGAGCCGCTGGCATGGCTGTCGGTGATCGTGGCGACATCAGCAAAGCCCACCAAGCCGCCGACATAGGCATCACCGGACGACACCACGTCTGCGCTTGCCGTGCTGTCTGTCACTGCCGATGAGGTCTCCAGTCGTCCAGCCAGACCGCCAACGTAATTGCCAGACCCGGTGACGTTCGCAGTGTCCACGTGCGTGTTGCTGATCTGAGTCTGTTCGGCATAACCAATCAGCCCCCCCACATCGGAATCCCCGGTAATGGCAGCATCCGCCAGGGTCAGGTTAGCGATCTCGGCGTCTGCCCCCGTCCGGCCGAAGAGACCGACAGCATTTTCGGCGGAGCGATCAATCCGCAATCCTTCGAGGCGATACCCCTGACCATCCAGGGAACCTCTGAAGTAGTTGTCGTGCGCTTGACCGACAGGCTGCCAGCCTGCGCCTCCATTGGCTGTGGCCGAGGCGAGTTCATCGTAGCCAGGTGCATCGGCGTCCAGATCGGCCGTCAGGACAAAGTGGTGATCCAGGTAGTCGCGGACCCGGTGCAACTGCTCCCAGTCGGCGATCTCGTAGGGGTTTTCGGCACTCCCTTCACCAGCGGCAAAGGCCGGCTCAAAGTGCGCGACCAGGTCACGACTTTCGCCATCATTCGTGACATCGACCGTAAACGAGTACTCCGGCTCTACAGAGACGGCGGCCCCGTTCTCTCGCCACTCAATGAACAGGTTGCCTTTTTCGGGGATCGCGTTCAGGCGGGCCTCGTCGCCGTCGTTGTAGATCCCAGCCCCGGTTACCGCACCCCCGTCTGTCGGCTCTGCCCGCGCAGAGACCTCCATGTTGGATTCGGCATTCACCGACACCCAATTGATGGCATGCAGGTTATTGGAACCCCCGGTGGAAGCGGCAAAACCGAACTTCAGGATCTCCGCATCCTTATGCGGGCCTGTGTTATTGGGCCCAAGATCAAAGGCATCGAACAGAGTGACCCAGGTCTCGCCATCATCTGTGCTGGCCTTGACGGTTAGCAGTTGATCCTGGCTCAACACGACATTGACCAGACGCTCTCCTGCGCCCGCCATTTCGGCAAAGGGTGTGGCCTCCAACTGGGCATACCCTGCTTGTTCGTGGCCCGAGCCACGCAGGACCACATGATCGGAGGTTGTACCCTCAGCATTATGGGGATCGGGATCGTCCGAGAAATTACCCCAGCGGTCGAATCCCAGCCCCAGCACCGCTCGGGGCAGTCCATCGTTGCCCGTGGTGTTTTTATAGCCAAGGCCTTCGCCTCTGGGCCCAATACCATTGACCGGATACAACCCATCCATCAGAAAGAACGACAAACCATCCGCTCCATGAGGGTCTTCCATGGTGTAGGAGAAGGTCAGGTCCAGCCCGGCCTCGCGTGTAAAGGCGCGGTCGTACAGCAGGTAGCCCACCTGGTTATCCACAGCCTCGGTCAGAACCAGGTGCTCGTTGGACGCATCGTAAAAGGAGTCCTGATCGCCGCCGCCGAAGTCCCAGGGCATCTCGGGTTCGCTGGCAAACTCCTCGCTGATCGTCGGCAGGTCGGATACCGTACGCAGGGCAACCTGTTCGACGGCATGAACGTTGGTCAGCCCTCCCGTGGCCGCCGCGAAGCCGAATTTCAGGGTATCGGGGCCGACAAAATCGGCAGCGTCAATTACCGCGGCATAGTCGATGTCGATAATGGGGCTACCCCAGTAGTCAGTGCCGGACCAGGTCGCGCCATCACCGACATTCCGAACAAATACCAGCAGGCGCTGTTCGTCGGTCAGGATCACACGGACATCGACATACTGGCTATTTGCAACCCAGAAATGCTCGCTCGCGAACTTTCGGTAGCCCTCTTGCTCGTGGCCCGGGCCACGCAGGGTCACCTGGTTGCGGTTTCCGGTGTCATACGGCCCTTCGCCACGGGTAAATCCGCCATAGAGATCGAAGCCCAATCCCATGTAAGCATGGGGCAACCCATGCTCGTCGTTCTCCGCGGCGTCGAAGTCGCTATCACGGCCGTAACCGAGGGCTCCACCCGAGGGGCCCAGCCCAGAAAACTCGTGACTACCATCGAATAGGAAGAATGCCAGCCCGTCGGCACCGTGATCGTCGGTGGGACCATCGGCATCGGTGACCACATCCTTTTCCATGTAGTAGCGGAATGCCACGTCCACACCAACGTCGCGTTCAAAGGCCTGATCGTAGATCAGCGCACCAACTTGATGTTCCACATTCTCTGTCAGTCGCACCCAGGCCTCATCGCCCTGGTACACGGCATCCTCGACGATCTGCCAAGGGGCCTCGGGGGCCTCTTCAAACAGCTCGTTGAAATCCTGGATACTTAGGTCGTCTTCCGCCTCTCCCGCACCCCAGGCCAGTCCGCAGCCCAGCATGCCGACTACCCCCAGCACCAAGGGCGAATGCTTCAGCCCAAGGCCCAGAACCTGCGACAGGGCATTCAGGGAACGGCGGGGACTGGCGGACATGGCAAATTCTCCCGTGTTGTCACGGTTTTTTTGAACTTCGTCACATTGGAACCGTCGCGGCCGCGCCCGTCCACTCACGGACTCTCACCATTCCTCTCATCTCGGATCCGGAAACAACTCCTGAACATTTGGCCAATCGGCATAAAGGTGTACTCTTTGGCCTCCAGCTAAACGGCCGCACTGCGGTGTCTTATGACCGCAGGCCTCCCATCTGTAACCGACCAGGCGTTCAGTCGGAACATGCAAGACGCCCTCAATCACAGCGAACCCAGTGCCATCCGCATCGCCATTGTCGAGGACGATGTGGATCAGAGCGCCAGCATGGCGGAGTACCTGGCCATGCAGGGCTGCACCGTATGGACGGAGGAAAGTGCCGCGGGCTTCTACCGCCAGCTGGTCGCCCAACCGGTGGATGTGGTGGTGCTGGACATCGGTCTGCCCGAGGAAGACGGCTTGAGTCTGGCGCGCCACGTCATGGAGACCGGCATCGGCATCATCATCGTGAGTGCGCGCTCCCGTCTGGATGATCGCCTGGCAGGGCTTGAGGCGGGCGCCGATGTCTACCTGACCAAACCGGTCGACCTGCGGGAACTGGCCGCCCACGTCGAAGCCTTGTCGCGACGCCTGGCGGCCGGCAGCGACCAGTCGGATGCCGCCCCACCAGGGCACGAACCCACCTGGCGCATACTCCGGGAAGGGCGTTGCTTGTACTCACCGAATGGCCAGTGCGTGGATCTGACCCCCAACGAATTCGCCTTCCTGGAGTGTCTCGTCCACGGTGGCGGCAAGGTCTCGCGGCTCGATCTCGCCACCGTACTGAGCGATAACCCATCCCAGTTCCGCTTCCACCGCATCGATGTATTGATGAGTCGCCTGCGCAAGAAGGTCGAGTCGCACACGGGCGATGCCCTGCCCCTGGCCACCGCCCCACGGCAACGGCTGGAGTTGACCCGGCCGTTCACGATGGATTGAGCCCGGTGCCCCGCATCCGCCCGGCCCTGCTGCTGACCCTGCTGCTCGCGCTTTTACCGGCCCCGTCGCTCCTCGCAGCCGCCGACGACGTTCGCGTCAAGGGTCTGGTAATGGGCGAAGACCCCAGTGGACAACTGGGTCCAGCGGAGGTGGCGGCCGGCGCCATCCCGCTCAGCCCCTTGCCGCTGGCGAAGGATCGCCACCGGCTTGGCACCAGTGATTCCGCCTTCTGGCTGAAGCTGGAAGTGACCAACGATCGCCCTGAAGCGGTGTTGCGCTGGCTGGAGGTCGGTCAGGCGCGGCTGCGGGAGGTGACCTATCACGAACGCATTGATGGCCGCTGGGTCACCCGCCCCGGAGGCCGGGCCATACCCTTATCGGAACGGGAACTGCCGACCCTGACGCAGGTGTTTTCCGTGGATATCCCCGCGCATGCGTCAAAGGAGCTGCTGGTCCGCGTCGCCAGCGACACGCCCATCGTGATCCACCCGCAACTCCATGCCACCGCGGAGCTACTCGAAAGGGAACGCAACGCCACGCGGCTGGAATATTTCATGGCCGGCGCGGTCATCCTGATGCTGCTGTTCGGGGTGGTGATGTGGCTGATGCTGCGCGAGCCGGGCTTTCTGGTCTTCGGCTTGCTGAGCCTTGCCTTCCTCCTGTTCCGCTGGAGCATCAAGGGGATGGCCTTTCGCGAATTCTGGCCCGAATCCCCCGACTGGACCCGGCCGGCCATCGGCCTCTCGCTGTCGCTGGTGGGGATGCTGCTGCTGATCCTGCACCGCATCCTGCTGCGGACCCGCGAGCTGTTTCCGCGCATCGACCGGGTGCTGATCGGCCTGATCTTCAGTTTCGCCCTGATCGGCGTCCTGTTCCTGTTCCTCCCCCATCGGCCGATGATGCATTTCCTGACGCTGTGGGGGCTGAGCATCGCCCTGTTCAGTCCCGTTCTCGGGTACATGGCGTGGCGCAAGGGGGTGGTGCTGTGGGGCTACGCCTTCGCCGGCTACGTGCTGCCCTGGCAGGTGACCAAGCTGCTCTACTTTTCCAGCATCGGCTGGCTGCCCCGGGTACCCGCTACGTTCTCCGAGCCGGCCATGGCGATCTCGGTGCTGCTGGCCTCGGTCATCGTCCTCTCCGGGCTGGGGGCACGCGTGGTCCTCGAGCGGCGCGAGCGCATGCGCATCAAGGAAGAGCAGCGGGCGGAGCTGGAACGCCTGGTGGACGCACGCACCCGCGAACTCGACACCGCCCGCCAGACCGCCGAGAACGCCCTGAGTGAACATCGCCAGTTCCTGGCCATGATCTCCCACGAATTACGCTCCCCCATTGCATCCATCGCCTCCGCCTGCACGGTGCTGGAAGCCCAGCGCGAGCAGGACACCATTCCGCCCGCCAGGGTGCTGCGACGCATCCGTCGCGCGGTCAGCCGCATGACCGGCTTCATGGATAATCTGATGACGGAGGACCGCTTCGAATCGGACGCCTGGAGGGTGCGGGCGGAAAACGTTGCCTCATGCGCATTTCTGGAGGAGGTGGTTGAGCAGGCTCGCCAATCCGTAACCCGCCACGAACTGGTACTGGAAGTCGGGGACATCCCCAGCGAGATGACCTTCGACCCCGCCCTGATCCGCGTGGCGCTCCTGAATCTCATCGACAACGCAGCCAAGGTCGCCCCCGAGGGCACGCAGATCACTGTCATCGCGGAGCCCGATGACCCTGATGGCGTGAATCTGAAGGTGGTCGACGCGGGACCGGGCCTGCAGAACGCCGCCCCGGAAAAACTCTTCGAAAAATTCACCCGGGGCGACAACATGTCGCGGATCGCGGGGGTGGGAATGGGGCTCTACCTTGTGCGGCGCATTGCGAGGCTCCATGGCGGGGATGCGAACCTCATGGCCGGTCCTGACGGTGGTGCGACCGCCTCCCTGACCCTCCCGATCAAGTCGTAAAGCGCACACGGCGGGGCATCCGGGCACAGCGGGTCTGCGGCCCGCTCAAGCGCTTGTCACCAGTCCCAACGGGGAAGCGGCGTGCCCGCCAGGGCAGCTGTTATCATGACGCGCGCTGTCGGGATGGGCCGCCGGAGAAGCTGGACCCTCCGGCTGGGCATGCCACCGCCGAATATCGCCGGCGAACACCCGCGGCAGCCCCGCCCGCACCGTTGCCCGGCCCTACGGAACCAAGGAACCTTTCGTATGTTATACCGTTCGAGACTGGTGCTGGCACTGCTCGCCACTTGCGCCCTCCTGGTGAGCCCGGCCAGCCATGCCGATACCGATGCCGTCTCGGTGACGGATGACACGGATCGGCAGGTACGCCTGGAAGCCCCGGCCACCCGCATCGTCAGCCTGGCCCCGCACATCACCGAGGTGCTGTTTGCCGTGGGTGCGGGGGGCCGCATCGTGGGCGCAACGCAGTACAGCGATTATCCGCCCGAGGCGGAGGCCATCCCGCGGATTGGCGGCTACAGCCGGATTGACCTGGAACGGGTACTGGAAAGGGACCCCGATCTGGTGATCGCGTGGAAGAGCGGCAACTCCGCCTCTCAGGTCGAACGCCTGCGCGAACTGGGACTGCCGGTGTACGTATCGGAACCACGCAGCTTCGAGGGTGTGGCCTCGAGCATGCGGCGCATGGCCACGCTCGCCGGCACGCATGACCAGGGCGAGGCCGCGGCACAGGACTTCCTGGACCGAATGGACGCGCTCCGCGCCACGTACGGCGACCGGGACCCGATTCGGGTGTTCTATCAGGTGTGGGAGCAACCGTTGATGACGGTCAATGACGACCACCTGATCGCCGAGGCCATCGCCGTCTGTGGCGGCGTGAACGTGTTCGGCAATCTCGACCGCCTGGTACCACGCATTGGCCGCGAAGCCGTACTGGATGCCGACCCCGAGGTCATCATCGGCGGCGGCATGGGCGAGGACCGCCCCGACTGGGTGGTCGCCTGGGGCCAATGGGAGGATATGACCGCGGTCCAGCGCGACAATCTGTTCTTCATTCCCCCTTCGCTCCTGCAACGCCATACCGGACGCATCGCGGAAGGCACGGCCCTGATGTGCGAAGAGCTCGAACGCGCCCGCACGCGGCGTCCCGCCCCATGACCATGACGGTCCGCCTCGCAGTCTCTTGGAAAGGATATCGCGGGACACCAATGAAGGAGCGTTGTAGGTGCGCTGAAGGCAGCGCTCCCGCTGTTCCGGCAACCTACCGCTTCGCCCGCCTGGAGCGGAGGGCTACCGCTTGACCCGTTCGTTCCTCCTGGCCCTGGGCGTTTTGTTGCCCGCGTCTGTGCTGTCCGTCCTGGTGGCACTGGCCTACGGCAGTGTGCAGATTCCCTTCCCTGACCTGCTGAGTGTCTTCTTAGGCGAGGCCTCGCGACTGCACAGCACCCTGGTGCTGGATCTGCGCCTGCCGCGCGCGCTGGCCGCGTTCGCCGCCGGCGGGCTGCTGGGCCTGGCCGGAGCGCTGATGCAGGTCCTGCTGCGCAATCCACTGGCCGATCCCTACGTGCTGGGGCTCTCCGGTGGTGCCTCGGTGGGCGCCTTGCTGGCGATGCTGGCGGGGCTGTCCATGGTCTCGGTCTCGGCCGCGGCCTTCGTCGGGGCCCTGCTGTCCACCATTCTGGTGTTCGGCCTGGCCCACGGCACGGGCAGCTGGACCCCGACCCGCCTGCTGCTGACCGGTGTCGTGGTGGCCGCCGGCTGGGGCGCAATGATCAGCTTCATCCTCGCGGTCAGCCCCACCGCGGAGCTCCCGGGCATGCTGTACTGGCTGATGGGCGACGTCTCCCATGCCCGCAACCCCTACCCTGCCTGGGGCGTACTCGTGGTCGTCGCCCTGCTCGCCCTGCCATTTGGCCGCACCCTGAACGTCCTGGCGCGCGGGCCCATGCAGGCTGCGGCCCTCGGAGTGGCCGTACGCCCGGTGGAATGGACGATCTATGTGGTGGCGGCCCTGATCACCGCGACTGCAGTCACCCAGGTCGGCGCGGTCGGCTTTGTCGGGCTGATCGTGCCGCACATGCTGCGCCTGATCTTCGGTAACGACCAGCGCGTGATCCTGCCGGCCTCGGCCCTGGGCGGGGGCATCCTGCTCACCCTGGCCGACACCCTGGCCCGCACGATCATCGCCCCGGAACAATTGCCGGTGGGCGTCATCACCGCGATGCTGGGTGTCCCGGTGTTCCTGTTCCTGCTCTACCGGAGCCGCTGATGCCGCGTACACATCTCCCAGCCCCCGCGGCGACCCAGCCACACGACACGCCGGGCCTGGGCGCGCGCAGCGTCCACCAGGAACCGGGGCCCAAGACCCTGCTCGCCACGCATGAGCTCGTCATCGACGTGCCCGAGCGGCCGCCCGGTTCGCCGCTGGACCTGACGGTGGATCCGGGCCAGTGCTGGGGCATCCTGGGCCCGAATGGGGCCGGCAAGAGCACCCTCCTGCAGACCCTCGCCGGCCTGCGGGCCGCGCGTGCCGGAACCATCAAGGTCAAGGGACAATCCATTGCGACCCTCGCCCGCGCGGAACTGGCCCGTCGCCTGGGCCTGGTCTTCCAGACCCACCACGACGGCTTTCCCGCCACGGTGCTGGAGACGGCCCTGATCGGACGCCACCCGTATCTGCGGCCCTGGGATATCGAGTCCTCCGAGGACTACGCCCGCGCCCGTGCGGCACTCGCGGCGATGGATCTCGCCGACCTCGAGGACCGCATGGTGGACACCTTGTCCGGCGGGGAACGCCAGCGCCTGGCGATCGCGACCGTGCTGACGCAGGACCCCAGCCTGCTCCTGCTGGACGAGCCCACCAGCCAGCTGGACCTGCATCATCAGGTGGCCGTGCTCAACCGCGTGCAGGCCATCGTCGGTCAGGAAGACCGAGGCGCGGTGTTGGTCCTGCACGACGTCAACCTCGCGGCGCGCTACTGCGATCACTTGCTACTGCTATTCCCTGACGGACAGGCGTGCTGGGGCCCCACGGCCACCATGCTGGTGCCCAGCGCACTGGAGCGCCTGTACAACCAACGCCTGAGCGTGGGCGAGGTGGACGGCCTGCCCGTCTTCCTGCCCCGCAACGAGTAGTGCCCATGGAATTCTTCCGCACCCTGCATTCCGGCCTGGATGCCGAAAACCTGCAGCGAAGCCTCACCGTGTCCGCATTACCCGACGCCAGTGCCGCGATCGATACGCTGATCGCCGACGAGGGCCCTGATGCCGGCGTCGTGTACTGCCTGTGGGGCGAGTTTCGCGTCCATCGGGAAGTCATCAACGGTGGCGTTCGCTTTTCCCTGCCGGAATGCCCGAATGGCCTCGTCTGGACGTTGACCACGGGTCATCCGCCCGCCGCGCACGCCGTCATCCTGCACCTGACCATCAATCGCCAGGAGCACGACCCGGACTTCGTCGAGAGCCTCGAGGCGTTTGCCGATTCCTGGGAGCTCCCCGTGCCCTGACAGAACGCTCCATGAAGGGAAACGATGCAATTTTCTTTTCGTTTCATGGTCGGTATGGTGCAGATCTGTTGCGAAGGAGAACGCCATGAACCCGACACCGCCGGACAGCGTGAAGACCTCTCATCCCACCCAGGACGGGGCCGGGGTGAAGATTCGGCGCATCCATGATTTTAGTGGCGGGCTGGATCCCTTCCTGATGCTGGACGAACTGAAGGCCAGCGCGCGCGAGGACTACATCGGCGGCTTCCCCTCGCACCCGCACCGCGGTTTCGAGACGCTGACCTACCTGGTCCACGGCGGCCTGACTCACGAGGACTCCATGGGCAACCAGGGCCGAGTGGAGGCCGGCGAGGCCCAGTGGATGAGCGCCGGGCGCGGCGTAATCCACTCCGAGATGCCGCTTTTGGACGCGGACGGCATGCACGGCTTCCAGCTTTGGGTAAATCTGCCCGCCGCGCGCAAGATGGACCCGCCGCGCTACCGCGACGTGCGCGCCGACGCGATGCGCCACCTGCCGGAAGACGACGATTCGCTGCGCTTCAAGGCCATTGCCGGCTCCTGGCAGACCAGCGCCGGGGACACCGAAGGCGCGCTTCCACAGATCGGCGAAGGCGCCGCCATGGCCGATCTCACGCTACCGGCCGGCTATCGCCTGTCGCTTGCGGTGCAACTGGAAGATCGCGTGCTGGCCTACGTGTTCGACGGCGAGCTGACCGGCCTCGGCACGGGCCAACTGGGCGTCTGGCACGGCCACACCCAGGTCCACCTGATCGCGCAGCAGGATGCCCGGGTACTGCTGTTCAAGGGGCGACCCCTGGGCGAACCGATCGCCCACTACGGCCCGTTCGTGATGAACACCTCCGACGAGATCGAACAGGCCATCAGCGACTACCAGTCGGGCCAGCTCGCCGCCGAACCGGCCAGCATGGACTGAGCTCGAGCCAGCCCATCATCCAACAAGTTCCTCGCGCGAGTCCCCCTCTCCGTCATCCCGGAAATCGCCCAGCGGTGATCCGGGATCTCCCCGCGTAGCCCAAACCCCCGACCTGCTGCCTGGCACCCGCGCCAGAGATCCCGGCTCTTCGCTCCGCTACGGCCGGGATGACGCCGAGGAAGATCACCCGACCGGTGATCCTTGCATCCCCCCGCCACCTACCACTTTCGTCATCCCGGAAACCGCCCAGCGGTTATCCGGGATCTCACCGCGTGGCCCAAGCCCCGACCTCCCGACTGGCACCCGCGCCGGAGATCCCGGCGCTTCGCTCCGGTGCGGCCGGGATGACGTCAAGGAAGATCACCCGACCGGTGATCCTTGCTCCCTCGCCACCTACCGCTTTCGTCATCCCGGAAACCGCGCAGCGGTTATCCGGGATCTCACTGCGTGGAACGAGCCCCGACCCGCTATCTCGCACCCATGCAGAAAACCACGGCTCTTCGGTTCGTTACGGCTGCGATGAAGGGGCTTTGGGAGCCAAGGTCGCTATGGATGGCGTCGCGGGCCACCCAGCTAGGCTTGGGGCTGGATCCGGTGATCCCACGATCCGTTCCGTGGAGAAGGATGGCCCCGCAACGGGTGCAAGGTCGCTTGTTCGTGGCCGGCCCCCGCGTCCGGGATCAGACGCCTTCCTCGATCAGCTCGATGGTGTTGCCATCGGGATCGCGAACGAATGCGGCCGGGCGTCCGGAACGACTGCGCTCCACGGCAATCCCCGCCCCTTCCAGACGCGCTGCCAGCGCCTCCAGGCCACGGACGCGCAACGCCAGATGACGGTCCTGACCGCAGCGCACCCCGCGCTCGGTCGGATCGGGGTTCGGCACCTGCAACAGATGCAGAGCCTGTCCGCTCCCCAGGTCATACCACAGACCGGGAAAGTCGAGATCCGGGCGTTCCAGTGGCACCAGGCCGAGCTGCTCCCCGTAAAAGGCCGCCGCCACCCGCGTGTCCGCAATCACCAGGCTTGCGTGATGCAAACGCAGGATGCCGGGTTCTACCCCCTTCGCCGAAGTCATACCCGCATCACCCCCGAGGCCGGTTCGAGCAACACAATGGCCTGGGCCGCCACCCCTTCCTTGCGCCCGGTGAAGCCGAGGTGCTCGGTGGTGGTCGCCTTCACGCTGACATCGGCGATATTCAGGGCGGTATCGGCTGCCAGGTTCTCACGCATCGCGCGCACATGCGGTGCAAGCTTGGGCGCCTGCGCGATCACCGTGGTATCGATGTTGACCGGGCGCCAGCCGGCCCCGGCCACTCGTTCGAGCGTCTCCCTTAGCAGGACGCGGCTGTCCGCCCCTCGAAACGCCGGATCGGTATCCGGAAAGTGCAGGCCAATATCCCCCAGCGCCGCGGCGCCCAGCAGGGCGTCACACACCGCGTGGATCAGCACGTCCCCATCCGAATGGGCCACGAATCCACGCTCGAACGGGATGCGCACGCCACCGAGTACCAAGTGGTCGCCTTCGCCGAAGGCGTGTACGTCGAAGCCCTGGCCAATCCGCAAGCCGCTCATGCGCGAAACCCGCCTTCCAGGCGGCCCTGCTGCATCAGATACAGGCGAGCAAGCTCAAGGTCTTCGCTGCGGGTGATCTTGATATTCATCGGGGAGCCCTCGATCAGTCGGGGTGCCTGGCCCAGGAACTCGATGGCGCTCGCCTCGTCCGTCACCGGATGCCCCTCGGCACGCGCCTGCGCGTTGGCCGTGCGGAGCATCCCCAGCCGGAACATCTGCGGGGTCAGGGCCCGCCAGACCCGTTCGCGATCCAGCGTCCGATCGACCTTCCCGGCACCATCACTCCACTTGATGGTATCGGTGCTGGGACTGGCGAGCAGCCCACCCACCGGATCGTCACGCAACTCGTGCAGCAGCCGGTCCACATCCGCTAGCGGCAGACAGGGTCGTGCCGCGTCATGCACCAGTACCCAGTCGTCCTCGTGCGCCCGTTCGGCTAGGAAGTCGAGCCCGTTCTGGACCGAATCCGCGCGCTCCTCCCCTCCGGCCGCACGGAACAGCCTCCCGCCGGCCAGCGGCAGGTCCAGGGCATCCGGGTCGACGTCCGGACCGAGTACCAGAACCACCCCGCGAATCCGCGGGTGTTCGAGAAAGATCGACAGGGTGTGGGACAGGATCGTGTGCGATCCGAGTGTCAGGTACTGCTTCGGACGGTTGGATCCCATGCGCCGACCGATGCCAGCCGCCGGGATCAACGCCCAGAACGCTGGCTCCCGAGTCGGCACGTATTCCGCGTCAGCCATCAAAGGGGTCCTCGGGTGGCAGGGTGTCGGTGGCGGGCTCGGCATCCTCCGGGACTTGCGCGTCCGGGCCCGGATCGGTCTCTCCAGCCGGGCCCGGTAGCGGCTCGACCTGCAGCCTCGTGGGCTCGTCCTCGCCCACCACGAAGAAGAAGATCTCGTCCTCGCGGATCATCCCCAGATCGCGACGCGCACGCTCCTCGACCGCCGCGGTACCGCCGCGCAAATCGCGCACCTCGGCCTCCAGGGCCTGATTGCGTTGTTCCAGCTCGGCATTTGCGGCTTGCTGTTGCGCAACCTGCTCGCGCAGATCGCGCACATCGCGCCAACTCCCCTCGCCCAGCCACAGGGGCCATTGCAGGGCCAGCAGCACGAGGGCCAGACCGATCAACAGGCCGCGCATCACCCGCACTCCGTATGGTTGAACAGAAAAAGCCCTCGCCCGCGCACCGCGACAGACGCGACAACGTGGAGACGAGGGCTTTCGCAAGTGGCCGGCATGCCCGGCATTCTACGAGCCCCGGACGACCGGGGACAGGAACCGCGCCGCAGGCTGAGGACTGCGTGGTAACCAAGGCCGTCCCGGGTCTCGATCAGCGCCCGAAGGTGAACGCCGACATGCCCGGATAGGTCGCCCGCGAACCCAGGTGTTCCTCGATCCGGATCAGTTGGTTGTACTTGGCGACCCGATCGGAACGCGACAGCGAACCGGTCTTGATCTGGCCGGCGCGCGTGGCCACGGCCAGGTCCGCGATGGTCACGTCTTCGGTCTCGCCCGAGCGATGCGAGATCACTGCAGTGTAATTGGCCTTGCGCGCCATCTCGATGGCTTCCAGCGTCTCGGTCACGGTGCCGATCTGGTTGAGCTTGATCAGGATGGAATTCGCAACGCCCTTGTCGATGCCTTCCTGCAGGATCTGGGTATTGGTCACGAACAGGTCGTCACCCACCAGCTGCACGCGATTGCCCAGGCGCTCGGTCAGCGTCTTCCAGCCGTCCCAGTCATCTTCGGCCATCCCGTCCTCGATAGTCAGGATCGGGTACTGGTCCACCCAGTGGGTGAGATACTCGGAGAACTCGTCGGCAGAGAAGGCCTTGCCTTCGGAATCGAGGTGATAGCGCCCGTCACGGTAGAACTCGGAGCTGGCGCAGTCGAGGCCGATCCAGATGTCCTCGCCCGCCTTGAAGCCGGCGTTGTGAACCGCTTCCAGGATCACCTCGATCGCGGCGGAGTTGGACGGCAGGTCGGGCGCAAAACCGCCCTCGTCGCCCACCGCCGTCGCCAGCCCGCGCTTGGACAGCACCTTTTTCAGCGCGTGGAAGACCTCGGCGCCGTAGCGCACGGCCTCGCGTACCGAGTCCGCCCCCACTGGCAGGATCATGAACTCCTGCATGTCCACGCTGTTATCGGCGTGGGCACCACCATTGATGATGTTCATCATCGGTACCGGCAGCAGCGTGGCGTCGTCGCCGCCCAGGGTCTCGAACAGTGGCTGTTCGCGATCCGCGGCCAGGGCATGCGAAGTGGCCATGGAGACGGCCAGCAGGGCATTGGCGCCCAGGCGTGCCTTGTTGTCGGTCCCGTCCAGTTCCAGCATGCGGCGATCGACCGCGGTCTGATCCAGCTCCATCCCACGCAGTGCGTCGCGGATCTCGCCGTTCACGTGGCTGACGGCCTTCAGCACGCCCTTGCCGCCGTAACGCTTTTCGTCGTCGCGCAGTTCCAGGGCCTCACGGGCCCCTGTGGAGGCACCGGAGGGCACCGCCGCTCGCCCCATGGCGCCAGAATCCAGGACAACATCGGCCTCGACCGTCGGGTTGCCCCGAGAATCGATGATCTCGCGGGCGTGAATCTCCGCAATCTTGGACATGCTCTCTCCTTGAAAATACCTGCCCGGACGGGCCCGTCCGGGACGTTTTATCGATTCTTTCGGTCGTTAACCGAGACCGTACTCCGCTTCCGCAAACGGCTGCGCCTTGGCGGCGGCGTCCAGCGCCTTGAGCGTCTGCAACAGCTCGGCCATTTTCGGCAGCGGCCAGGCGTTGGGGCCGTCGGACAGGGCCTTCTCGGGATCCGGATGGGTCTCCATGAACAGGCCGGATACGCCAGCGGCCACCGCCGCCCGTGCCAGCACCGGCACGAACTCGCGCTGCCCACCGGAGCAGGCGCCCTGCCCGCCCGGTTGCTGCACCGAGTGCGTCGCATCGAAGACCACGGGACAGCCGGTCTGACGCATCTGGGCCAGACCGCGCATATCGGAGATCAGCGTGTTGTAGCCAAACGAGACCCCGCGCTCGCAAACCATGATCTGATCGTTACCGACCTCGCGGGCCTTGTCCACGACATTGCCCATGTCCCAGGGCGCGAGGAACTGGCCCTTCTTGATGTTCACCGGCCGGCCCTGACGCGCAACGTTCTGGATGAAGTTGGTCTGCCGACAAAGGAAGGCCGGGGTCTGCAGCACATCAACAACACTGGCAACTTCGTCCAGCGCGGTGTCCTCGTGGACATCCGTCAGGATCGGCACGCCGATCTCCGACTTCACTTTGTCCAGGATGCGCAGGCCCTCTTCCATGCCCAGGCCGCGGAAGCTCTTCGTCGACGACCGGTTGGCCTTGTCGAACGAGGACTTGTAGATGAACGGAATGCCGAGATCGTCCGCCATCGTTTTCAGCGCGCCGGCCGTCTCCAGGGCCATGGCCTCGGATTCGATGACGCAGGGGCCGGCAATCAGAAAAAAGGGCCGATCAAGGCCAACTTCAAAACCGCAAAGCTGCATGCTCTGTCCTGTCTGGTGGCCATCACCCTCCGGGTGCGGCCACAAAAAAGTGAACGGGCGCCTATTCCGTCAGCGCCGTGGTGGTTTCCGGTTCGCGGGCATCCTGGTAATCCCGGGCGGCACACACAAACGCGGTGAACAGCGGGTGGCCATCCCTTGGGGTCGAGGTAAATTCCGGGTGGAACTGGCAGCCCACAAACCAAGGATGGTCGGCCAGCTCCACGGCCTCTACCAGTTCGCCGGATTCCGAGACCCCGGAGAGTCGAAGACCTGCGGCCTCCAGGCGTTCACGATAAGCGTTGTTGAATTCGAAGCGATGACGATGGCGTTCTCCCACCTCTTCGCGACCATAGGCCTCGGCAATGCGTGACCCCGGGGTCAGGCGCGCGCTCTGGGCGCCCAAACGCATGGTGCCACCAAGGTCACTGTCGGCATCGCGCTGTTCGATGCGGCCTTCCTTGTCCTGCCACTCGGTAATCAGCGCGATGACGGGATGCGGCGTGTCAGGGGCGAACTCGGTGCTGTGCGCACCTTCCAGCCCGACCACATCGCGCGCAAATTCGATGACCGCCACTTGCATGCCGAGGCAGATTCCAAGATAGGGCACATCGTTCTCGCGGGCGTAGCGCACCGCGGCAATCTTGCCCTCCACGCCGCGTTCGCCGAAGCCACCCGGAACGAGGATGGCGTCCAGGCCCTCGAGTTCGCGCGCAGCCTCGTTCTCGGCCCCTTCCAGCTTTTCCGAATCGAGATAACGAATCCGGACCCGGGTACCCGCCTGGATGCCCGCGTGGGTCAGGGCTTCGTTCACCGACTTGTACGACTCGGTCAGATCGACGTACTTGCCGATCATGCCGACCGTCACCTCGGACTCCGGGAACTCCATGGCATTGACCACGTGCTTCCAGTCCGAAAGATCGGCCTGCGGGACCTCGATATGGAGTTTGCGCAGCACGATCTCGTCGAGCTTCTGCGAATGCAGCCACAGCGGGATCTTGTAGATGTTGTCTACGTCCACTGCAGAGATGACCGCCTTCTCCTCGACGTTGGTGAACAGCGCGATCTTGCGCCGTTCACCCTCGGGGATCGCCTGGGTGGAGCGGCACAGCAGGATATCCGGCTGGATACCGATGGAGCGCAGTTCCTTGACCGAGTGCTGGGTCGGTTTGGTCTTGATCTCGCCGGCGGCCTCGATATACGGCACCAGCGTCAGATGCATGAACAGGGCGTTGTCGTGCCCCAGCTCCACGCCCATTTGACGGATCGCCTCGAGAAACGGCAAGGATTCGATGTCACCGACCGTACCGCCGATTTCGATCAGGGCGATGTCGGCATCGCCGGCCCCTTCGTGGATCGAGCGCTTGATCTCGTCGGTGATGTGCGGGATGACCTGCACCGTGCCGCCGAGATAATCCCCGCGACGCTCCTTGCGGATCACGTTCTCGTAGATCTGCCCGGCGGTGAAATTGTTGCGCCGCGAGGTGCGAATGCGCACGAAGCGTTCGTAGTGCCCGAGATCCAGGTCCGTTTCGGCGCCGTCATCGGTGACGAACACCTCGCCATGCTGAAACGGGCTCATGGTGCCCGGATCCACGTTGATGTACGGGTCCAGCTTGAGCAGCGTCACCTTGAGGCCACGCGCCTCCAGGATCGCCCCCAGCGAGGCGGATGCAATACCTTTGCCCAGAGACGAGACCACGCCTCCGGTAATGAAAACAAAACGCGTCATGCGGGAAACCTGGCTGGGAGCTGACAAGCACCCTGCCCCGGTTCGCACACGCAATCCGGGGCAGGCGGAAAACCCCTGAGAGAGTACCAGAGCACCCGCCCCCGCTCAATCGGAAGGTGGGGGCAGTGCCTCGTTTCCAGCCCGGGATGACAACGGCCGGAAGGCCACCAGGGTCATATCGTCACGCCGCGGCTCGCCGTCGCGATAATCTTCCAGCACCCGGACCACGGCATCGATCTTGGCCGACAGATCGCGGCCACTCTTGTCCGTCAGCACCTGGCGCAACCGCCGCCGACCAAACAATCGCGGCGGCTCTCCGCCGACATGATCGTGCACGCCATCGGTGATCAGGAAGAATTCGGTGCCCGGCTCCACGTCGACCTCGTGGTCCACGGGCTGGGCCGGCTCCAGGCTGCGGTAGCCAAGGCCGCCACGTACGCCCCGGATCTCCTCGACCTCGCCGCCGCGGTCGATCAGCAACGGCAGCCCGACCCCGGCAAAGGCCAGCTTGCGGTCCTCCGGTCGATACACGCAGACCGCGGCCTCCAGCCCGTCGTCCGAGTCGGAGTCATAGCCATCCTGACGCAACCGCGAGCGAACCAGTCGATCCATCTCGCGCAGGATGGCCGAGGGCTCCAACAAGCGGTGTTCGTGCAGGATGCGATCCAGCGCCGAGGCCACCACCAGGGTAATGAAGGCACCCGGTACACCGTGGCCGGTGCAGTCCGCCACCACCAGGATGCTGTGTCCGTCGATGGCCTCGACCCAGAAGTAGTCGCCACCCACCAGGTGCAGGGGCTCCCAGTAGATCTGCACCTCGTCCATGTGACCATCGAGGGCATGCTTGTCCGGCAGCATGGCAGTCTGGATGCGGCGGGCATAACGGATGCTCTCCACCACCAGGCGATTACTGCGCTCGAGCTCACGGTTGGCCTCGTCCACCTTGGCCAGCGCCCGTTCCGTCTCGGATTTCTCGGCCTCCAACTGCCGGGTGCGGTCCTCGACGCGCCGCTCGAGGTCCGCATTCAGGGCCTTGAGCTCGCCCCGGGCCCCGTCGCGCGCGTCCAGCCCCGCCTGAAAGGCCCGCAGCAAACGATCCAGCGAACGCCCCAGCGCCCCCAGCTCATCGTTTTCGTGATGGCCCAGGCGCGGCATCGGCCAGTGCGCGGGCTGCTCCGGGTCGGTGTCCGCCACCGCACGTGAAATCTTCAACATCGGACGGAGCATCAGCAGATAGAAAAGTACAACCACCACCAGAGAGACGATCACCGCCTGGGTCACACTGGTCACGACCCCGGTCTGCAGCCGGTTGACGAAGGCCCGCCCCAGCACGCCGGGGTCCAGTTCCACGCGCAGGACGCCCACGCCCTGGATATTTCCGCGGGTATCAGGGTGGCGCAGCTCGCGCTCATGGGTTTGCAGATCGCCGAAGAGCCAGTGTGCCCACTCGCCACCGGTCTGGGTGCGCTCCTGGGCATCTTCCGCAAGGGTGTTGCCAAAGTCGTCGAGGATCTCGACCCGCCGGATCTCGTCGAAAACCAGCAGACCCTGGACCAGGGAATCGGCCTGGGCAGCGCTCAACTGGAAGGCCGCCTCGGCGGCGGGTGGTTCGACCAGGCGTTGCAGACGGTCGATCTGTTCGCCGGTCTCGGCACGGAAGGCATGCCAGTCCGAGGCAATGACATAGGCGCTGCTGAGAAGGCTCAGCGCCAGCGCCGCCAGCAGCGTGACAACGGCCAGCTTGGCGACAAGGCTACGATTCCGGCGGGTGCCGCCCGCCATCACCCGCGTTCGCCGTGCATTTGCACGATGACACGGTTGCGTCCCTCGTTCTTGGCCCGGTAGAGCAGGTCATCGGCCAGAGCCACCAGCTCGCCGGCATCCGGCCACGGGTTCGTGGTGATGACCAGGCCAATGGAAACTGCCAGCGCGAGCGGTTCGTTCTTCCAGTGCAGCGACGCATTCTCCACTGACGAACGAATGCGCTCGGCCAGTGCGACTGCCTCTTCGGCATCCAGATCCGCCGCCACTACCAGGAACTCTTCCCCACCCATGCGCCCAGCGTACTGTTCCGCCCCAAGCTCGCCCCGCAGGATGTCGGCAAAGCTCTCGAGGGCGAAATCGCCAGCAGCATGGCCGTGGGTGTCGTTCAGCGCCTTGAAGTCGTCGAGATCCAGCATCATCACGGTGAGCGAACGCGATTCCTCGCCAACGCGATCCGCCATACCCTCCACACAGTCGATCACGCGGCGGCGCGAGAACAGCCCAGTAAGGGCGTCTTCCAGCGCCAGGCGCTCCAGCTCGGCCGTCAGGCGCTCGCGCTCACGCACCTCGTCGGACAATGCATTGTTGAGCTGTGCCAGATGCTCCGCCTGCTCGCGCAACTGGCGGTTGGCCTCCTGCAGATCCGCCTGCATGCGGTCGCTCATGCGCATCATGCGACGCTGCGCCCGATAGCTCTCGGAATAGGCCTTGGCGAGCACCTTCACGCCATCGCCTACCGCATCCAGCGCCTCGAGCATCTGTTCGGAGCGCTGCATGACGGACTTTTCCTGCTCGAACAGGGAGAAGTCCGCGAGCCTCTCCATTTCCTGGCCCTCCCGTGGCCGGTTAGCAGGATTCATCGGGTCGTCTCGGGAGGGGGCCTTCATGTCAGCGGACACATTCGGAAGTCAGCGTGTTCGAAATCTTCGGAGAAGTCTTCGCCGAACTCCTCCATGGTCTCGTCGTCATCGTGGTAACACCAGTTGATCCGTACGTTCAGACCCGACTCGGCGCCGTCTTCCAGGATCTGGAACATGTTCATCAAGGCCTTCGCAGTCGAACTGTTGAAGTAGATCATCTCCACGGTGAACTCCACCTCGTCGCTGGCCCGGTCCTCGACCGCCTGCCGCAACCCCTGAGTCAGCGGGCCGTAGAAGTTCGCGGCATCTTCCGGATACGACTCGCCGGACAGCCGGTACTGCCCCGCCGCGAAATCGAAAACGACAGCCGGGGTCCGGTCGGTTGCCTCGTGTTCAATGGTCTCGACGACTGCCATCAGATATAGGCCTTCAGGACAAAATAGGATTGCGCATCGGAGAGATGCTGAAAGTCGAACTGGATGGGCTCGCTTGCGCGGCGTGCGATCTCGATCAGGCCGATGCTGCCGCCCTTGCTGCCTTCGTCCGGTGGTTCCCGCAGCTTTTCCTTGTAAAAACGGCGCAACTCATCGCTGTCCATGCCCGCGAGCTCACGCAGGCGCACGGCCAGGGTGTCGGCATCCTTGCGCCCGATCACATTGCCGCAAATAACGAAGAAGCGGCCGTTTTCCGACCCGACGGTAATCATCCCGGAGCTCAGCTCGACGGGGGGCTCCGCATCGTGCTCGATACGCTCGGCTGAATAGCGAATCACGTTCTGCACCTGTTCCACGAACACGGAGAAGACGCGGTTCACGGTCTTCGTATCGGTGGACTCCAGTCGGATTTTCTGCCGCAGCGCATCCCCCAGGGCCTTCAGGATGCCCTCGGAAATGTAGCCAGTGAACGAAAAGATGATGCCGCGCCGCGTCATGTTGCGCTGAAAGCCCAGCACCTCCTCGGCGATCAGGGCCGACGATTCCGTCCGGGCCTCGGCTGCGTCAGTCATTGCGCTCTCCATTACTGTCCAGGACATCCTGCACGATGGCCGCATAGCGCCCGTCCGCGCGCATCGCATCCAGTTCCTCCTGCATGCGATCCAGCGGGGCTCGCGCGGTTTCCGGGTGGCAGGCCAGGGACATCACGGTATCGTTGAACGCGAACAGGGACCGGAGTTCCCCGATCCCCTCCTGGCGGGCATACCAGGGGGCCAGATGCTCGCCGCTGACCCATACGTCGATCCGGTTGGCCGCGAGCTTGCGCGCATTCAGCCGGTCATTCGGTGCGGTATCCACGGGGATGCCCCGGCCCTCCACGAAGAGCGCGACGGCATCGTCTCGATAGCCCCCGACGCGGTAGCGTTCCAGATCCTCCAGAGACTGCGCATCCACCTTGGCATCTTCAAGCACAAACGCATGCCACTGGTTTTCCACGAGAGGCCCGACCCAGGTGAACAGGTCTTCGCGTTCGGAGGTGCGCGTGGTGGAAAAGACGCAGGTACCCGGTTCCGACTGAGCCTCGGCGTAGGCCCGACTCCACGGCAGCAGGCGGATCTCGGCGTCCACCTGGGCTGCATCCAGCAGGGCATCCATCACCCGGATGGAGATCCCGTCCAGCTCGCCGGTTTCCGTCTCGAAATTGAACGGGGGGTAGCTCTCGGTCGTGAGCATCAGCGAATCCGCGGCCAGAGGCGCGGCCAGCAACATCCCGGCCGCCAGCACCCCCATGCCCGTACGTCGTCCGCACTGTGCCGCGAAACCTGTCACGTACCGCTCACCCGCACCCCTGAATACGACCCAAGAATTGTCCGATTTGGACGGGCGCGTCAACTCCCAGCGTGAACCATCCCGGGCCAGAGCACCGCCACAATCGCTCCATCCAGCTGACACAAAAGCGGAATCCGGCTGCGTTCCCAGGGGGCGATCCCGCGCTCCTGCATCAGCTTTTTCAGGGATCGGCGCCCGGCGGGGGTGGCGACCACCTCGCCCCCGCTTCGATAGCTAACGGTGAGGGCGGCCTCGCGGTCAACGCCGAGCCGCGGCAGCATCTCCCGGGTCAGGCGGCGCCCGTCTGCCAGAACCAGTTCCGGCTGACCGGCCGGCCAGGGCTGTTCGGGCGGCGGACCTGCAGCCTCCTCCTTCGGCCCGGCGTGCAGCTGATCGCGATAACGCCGCATCCATCCGCCATCCCATTCCACGGCGGGGGAGGCCTCGGGGTTGTCCACGAGGACCTGGCGCAGGAATTCACCCAGGCGGTCGTGGCCGGGCGGACGAAGGCCCTGCTCGCGCAGCCAGTGCCGTAGCAGCCCGCGCTGGGTACTCGAGTCGAGCGCGCGCAAGGCGCGGAGATCCAGGCTACCGTCCAGCGGGTCTCGCAGCCCTTTCAGTAGCCCGGAAAAGTGCTGACGGGATTGCCCGACCGCCTCCTGCTGCCAGGCGGCAGCGCGCGCCAGTCCGGCCGCGCCATCAAATCGCTCCTGCAACAAGGGCAGCACCGACTGGCGCAGGAAATTGCGGTCGAATCGGGGATCTTGATTGCTGGGATCGTCATACCAGTCGAGGCCCTCCTGCTCCGCCAAGGCGGCCAGTGCCTCGCGGGGCAGGCCCAGCAAGGGTCGCCCCAGCCAGGTCTCGCCCTCGCGGCGCAGCGGCCGCATGGCCTGCAGCCCTTCGGGCCCGCTGCCGCGCAGGGCGGCCAGCAGGAACGTTTCGGCCTGATCGTCCGCATGCTGCGCGGCAAGGATGATGCCCGTCTCGCCCAGCCCTTCGCGCAGCATCGCGTAGCGTGCCTCGCGCGCCGCGGCCTCCACGCCGAAGCCACGGGTGTCGAGAGAATCGAGGGTACGGAGCCGGAACGGGCAGTTCAGTGCCTGCGCGAATGCGCGGCAGTGCTCGACCTGCTCGCCGGAGTCCGGACGCAGGCGATGATCCACGTGCATGGCCTCGAGGTTAGGGATACCCAGGCGCACCGCAGTGTGGAGCAGAACGGTCGAATCGAGGCCGCCGCTGAAGGCGATGCGCACCTGACGATAGCCGGGATGCGCCTGGAGGAAGTCCCGCAACGCCGCGGCTACAGGATCGAGCGCCCCGGCACCGGGATCAGGAAGCGGCTTCCTGGAAGGCACCGTAATCCATCAGCCGGCGATAGCGCCGCTCCAGGCGCTTGCCCGGGTCCAGCCCTTCCAGGCCGTCCAGGGTTTCCAGAAGCGCGGCGCGCAGACTGGAGGACATGGTGTCGGGGTCGCGGTGGGCACCGCCCAGGGGTTCCGGCACGATGCGGTCCACCAGCCCCAGCTCGCGCAGGCGTTCCGACGTGATGCCCAGGGCCTCCGCGGCCTCCGAGGCCTTTTCGGCGCTCTTCCAGAGGATGGAGGCACAGCCCTCCGGCGAAATCACCGAGTAGGTCGAGTACTGCAGCATCAGGGTGGCGTCGCCCACCCCGATCGCGAGGGCCCCACCGGAGCCGCCTTCGCCGATCACCGTGGCAATGATCGGCGTGTCCAGGCGCGCCATCACTCGCAGGTTGCGCGCGATGGCCTCGCTCTGGCCGCGTTCTTCCGCCCCCACGCCCGGGTAGGCACCCGGCGTGTCGATGAAGGTGAGCACGGGCATGCGAAAGCGCTCGGCCATCTCCATCAAGCGCAGGGCCTTGCGGTAGCCCTCCGGGCGCGGCATGCCGAAATTGCGGTAGACCTTGTCGCGGGTCTGACGCCCCTTCTGGTGCCCGATCAGCATCACCGGCCGCCCGTCCAGGCGCGCCACGCCGCCCACGATCGCCGGGTCGTCGCCAAACGCCCGGTCGCCATGCAGTTCCTCGAACTCGTCGAACAAGTCGGGAATGTAGTCAAGGGTGTAGGGTCGCCGCGGATGCCGCGACATCTGCGAGACCTGCCACGGGGTCAGCTTGGCGAAGGTGCTCTCGGTCAAAGACCGGCACTTGCCTTCCAGGCGCTGGATCTCTTCCTGGATGTTGACCTCGGCATCGTCGCCGACGTAGCGCAGATCGCGGATCTTCGCTTCCAGTTCGGCAATGGGCTGTTCGAAGTCGAGAAAGTCCGGATTCATGCAGGGTCCCGAAGACTTGGTTGTGGATACCGACGAAGGACGCGAATTGTAACCAATTGCGGCGATCCCCGCTCCAATACAGGTGCGGCGACGCCTTGTTTCCAGCTATCGGCCGTAGAGCACCTCGGCCTCGCAACCCGGACCCAGGGACTGCTGAATGCCACGCAACAGCCGCTCGTCCGGGCGGATGGTCCACCCCTCCGGCAGGCTGATATCCGCCTCCAGCCCGTCGCGGCGATAGCACAGGTGCACGCGGCAAGGCCCCTCACGATGCGGCTCCATCAGCCCACGCAGATGGGCCACCTGCTCGGGAACCACCCCTTCCAGGCACAGGTGCAGCGCGCGGGCCCACTGGACCCGCGCTTCGTCCAGGCTGTACACGGTACGGGCCCGCATGCGGATCCCGCCGGCATAGTCGTCGAGCGTGACCGTACCCTCCGCGACCAGCAGGGCGTCCGGCTCCAGGCGGTCCTTGTAGGTGGTGAAGTCGTCGTTGAACAGCACCACCTCGGCCCGCCCGCTGCGGTCATCCAGGGTGACGATGCCCATGCGGCCGCTCTGCGTGTTGCGCACCCGCACCCCGACAATCAGCCCGGCGATGCGCACGGTTTCCTGCTTGCCCCGCCATTTCTGGCCCTGGGGCTCGTCCGGGCGATCCTCCAGCTTGGCCTCCAGCGCCTGCAGCGTGGTGCCGGTCAGGCGCAGCAACTCGGCGCGGTAGCGCTCCACCGGGTGACCGGTCAGATAAAGCCCCAGGGTGTCCTTCTCGCCGCGCAGACGATCGTCGTCCTCCATCTCGGCCAGGGTCGCGCTATCCGGGATCACGGCCGCGGCCGGATCCCCGAACAGGTCCACCACACCCAGATTGGCATTGCGCTCGCTCTGTTCGGCTGCCGCGACCGCCATCGGGATGTCGTTCAGCAGCGTCGCACGGTTGGCGCCGATCCGATCCATCGCGCCGGCGCGCACCAGCGTCTCCAGCACACGCTTGTTCAGCTTGCCGAGATCCACCCGCTGGCACAGGTCCACCAGCCCGTGAAATTCGCCGCCCTCGCCGCGCGCCTTGAGCAGGGTGTCGATGGCCGACTCCCCGACGCCCTTGATCGCGCCCAGGCCGTACACCACGGTCTGTGCATCGTGGCAGGTAAAACGGTAGTCCGACTGATTGACGTCCGGCGGCAGGACCTCCAGGCCCATGTTGCGGCATTCCTCGATCAGCCCCACCACCTTGTCGGTGTTGTCCATGTCCGCGGACAGCACCGCCGCCATGAACGGCGCCGGATAATGCGCCTTGAGCCAGGCGGTCTGGTAGGCAACCAGGGCATACGCGGCGGAGTGCGACTTGTTGAAGCCGTAGCCGGCGAATTTCTCCATCAGGTCGAAGATGTAGGTCGCAACCCCTTCATCCACACCGCGCCCCAGTGCCCCCTCGAGGAAGATCTCGCGCTGCTTGGCCATCTCCTCGGGCTTCTTCTTGCCCATCGCGCGGCGCAGCAGGTCCGCGCCGCCCAGGGTGTAATTGCCCAACACCTGGGCGATCTGCATCACCTGCTCCTGGTACAGGATCACGCCGTAGGTGGGCTGGAGAATGGGTTCCAGATCCGGATGCGGGTATTCCACCTGGGCACGACCGTGCTTGCGGTCGATGAAGTCGTCCACCATGCCCGACTGCAGCGGGCCCGGGCGGTAGAGCGCCACCAGCGCGATGATCTCCTCGAAGCTGTCCGGCTGCAGGCGACGGATCAGGTCCTTCATGCCTCCGGATTCCAGCTGGAACACGGCGGTGGTCTGGTAGTCCTTCAGCAGGCGGAAGGTCTCGGCGTCATCCAGCGGGATGGCGTCGAGATCGACCTGTACCGCGGCATCCATCTTGCGGATGTTGTCCACCGCCCAGTCGATGATGGTGAGCGTGCGCAGGCCGAGGAAGTCGAACTTCACCAGACCGACCGCCTCGACGTCATCCTTGTCGAAGTGGGTCACCAGCGAGCCGCCATCGTCCTCGCAGTACAGCGGCGAGAAATCGGTCAGCGCCGACGGCGCAATCACCACCCCGCCGGCATGCTTGCCCGCGTTCCGGGTGAGGCCCTCGAGTTTCTGCGCGAGATCGATGATCGCGCGCACCTCCTCGTCTTCGTCGTACTGCGTCTTGAGGTCCGCGCTCTCGGTCAGGGCCTTTTGCAGGGTCATGCCCAGCTCGAACGGGATCAGCTTGGCAATGCGGTCGACGAAGCCGTAGCCATGGCCCAGCACACGCCCGACGTCGCGTACCACCGCCTTGGCGGCCATGGTGCCGTGGGTGATGATCTGCGAGACCTTGTCGCGCCCGTAGCGCTCGGCGACGTAGTCGATGACGTCGTCGCGTCGCTCCATGCAGAAGTCGACATCGAAGTCGGGCATGGAGACACGTTCAGGGTTTAGAAATCGCTCGAACAGAAGATCGTAACGCAATGGATCCAGGTCGGTAATGCCCAGTGCATAGGCCACCAGGGACCCCGCACCGGAGCCACGCCCCGGGCCCACGGGGATGCCATTGTCCTTGGCCCACTGGATGAAGTCCGCCACGATCAGGAAGTAGCCTGGGAAGCCCATCTGGCAGATCACATCCAGCTCGCGCTGCAAGCGCGCCTCGTAATCCGCCGCCGGCGCGAAGCAGAAGCGCTCCAGGCGCCCTGCCAACCCCTGCGCCGAGGTCTCGCGCAGGTGGTCTTCGACCGTATAGCCCTCGGGAACCGGGAAGTCCGGCAGGACCGACTCGCCCAGGGTCAGGCTCACCGAACAGCGCCGGGCGATCGCCACGCTGTTGGCCAGGGCCTCGGGGATATCCGCGAACTGCTCCGCCATCTCCTCCGCGGTACGCAGGTACTGCGCCTCCGAGTAACGGCGCGGGCGCCGTGGGTCGTCCAGAGTCACGCCGTCATGGATGCAGACGCGCGCCTCGTGGGCCTCGAAGTCCTCGGGCCGCAGGAAGCGAACATCATTGGTGGCCACCACCGGCAGATCGAACGCCTCGGCCGCGGCCAGCGCCTGTTCGATCCAGGCCTCTTCGCCCGGGCGGTCGCTGCGCACCAGTTCCAGATAGAAGCGACCCGGGAAGCGCTGCATCCACGGCTCGAGATCCTCGGCCAATAGCGCGCGCGCGGCCCCCGAACCGTTCACGAATAACCCGTCGATCCCGCCAGACAATGCGATCAAACCCTCGGCGGCCGCATCCAGCCAGGCGCAGTCCACTCGCGGAATGCCCTTCTCCTGACCCTCCTGCCAGGCGCGCGAGATCAGCCGGGTCAGATTGCGATAACCCGGGTCGTTCTGCGCCAGCAGGGTCATGCGTGCCAGGCTGCCGTCGGCGCGGGCATCGCGCACCAGAACGTCCGCACCGATGATGGGCTGCACACCCTTTGCGATCGCTGCACGGTAGAACTTTACCAGCCCGAACAGGTTGCAGTGATCGGTCACTGCGACGGCCGGCATCCCGCCCTCGGCCACCGCGTTCACCAGTGGCTTCAGGCGGACCAGCCCGTCGATCAGGGAATACTCCGAATGCACCCGCAGGTGCACGAAACCGGTATGGCCTTCGCTCATGCCCCCATCTCCTGTTCACGCGCCGCCAGCGCACGCGCGACCGGGCCAAAACTACGGCGGTGTTGCGGGCACGGCCCCAACCGTTCCAGGGCCTCACGATGCGCCACCGTGGGGTAGCCGGAATGGCGATCGAAGCCGTAATCGGGGTAATCGTGATGCAGATCGCGCAACCAGCCGTCGCGCGCCACCTTCGCGACGATGGAGGCGGCGCTGATCGCAGCCACCGAGCCATCCCCGCCGACGATCGCCTCGGCAGTCCAGGGACCCTGCGGTGTGAAGCGCCCGTCCACCAGCAGATGTGCCGGCGCAATGGCGAGCCCGGCCGCCGCCCGCTGCATGGCGAGCAGCGTCGCATGATGGATGTTCAGTTCATCGATCTCCGCGGCCTCGGCCCGGCCCAGCGACCATGCCAGCGCGTCGGCACGGATCTGCACGTCCAGCGTCTCGCGGCGTTTCGCGCTGAGCTTCTTGGAGTCGGTCAGGCCGGGGCAGGTGTAGCCTTCCGGCAGGATGACGGCGGCCGCCACGACCGGCCCGGCCAGCGGCCCGCGCCCCACTTCGTCCACGCCGGCGACGTAGCGCTGCGCTGCCTCTAAATCGGACATGGAGTCTCCACCACGGTGAACTGCGGGCAATCGCCCGAACGCGAACATGCGCCGCGCCGGGGATCCGTTACAATAGCGCCGAAAATCCTAGCACACCCCCTCCGGATCCGAGCCTACTCATGTCCCAATCTCCGTTACGCTGCGCCGCCATCGGCGTGGGCCATCTTGGCAAATGGCATGCCGCCAAATACGCCGCGCTGCCGGACACCGAACTGGTTGCCGTAGTCGATGCCGATTCCGAAACCGCCAGCCGCGTCGCGGCGGAGCACGGCTGCCGCGCGGAGACCGACCATCGCGCCCTGATCGGTCAGGTCGATGCGGTCTCCATCGCCGCGCCGACCACCCTGCACTTCGACATCGCCCGGGACTTCCTCGAGGCCGGTTGTCATGTTCTGGTCGAGAAGCCGATTACCGCCACCCTGGAGCAGGCCGAGACGCTGAACCGGATCGCCGAGCAACAGGGCGTGGTCCTCCAGGTCGGGCACCTGGAACGCTTCAATGCCGCACTGCGCCGACTGACCGAGACCCCGCTGCACCCGCGGTTCATCGAGTCGCACCGCCTGGCACCCTACAAGCCGCGCGCCACCGACGTGTCGGTCGTGCTCGATCTGATGATCCACGACATCGACATCATCCTGTCGCTGGTGGATGCCCCGCTGACCGAGATTCGCGCCTCCGGCGCACGCGTGCTGACCGGCGACATCGACATCGCCAATGCCCGGCTGGAATTCGCGGACGGCTGCGTAGCCAACGTGACCTCCAGTCGCATCAGCACCAAGTCCGAGCGGCGCATGCGCATCTTCCAGTCACATGCCTACGCCTCGGTGGACTTCCAGAACCGCATCCTGTCGCTGAACCATATTGGCGAACCCGATCCGGAGACGGGAGCCCCTGCGATTCACCGCACGGAGAGTGTCTTCGACGAGGCGGATGCCCTGCTGGCCGAGATCCAGGCCTTTGTCGCCGCCGTGCGCGGTCAGGGGCCGGTCGTGGTCAGCGGCCGTGACGGCCAGCGGGCCCTGGAAACGGCCAGCCGCATCACCGACCTGGTCTACGAGAACCTGAACATCATGAGCCGGGCCGACGGTCCGCACAGCCACCTCGAAGGAGTCAAGCCGTGATCCCGATGGTCGACCTGCAGCGCCAGTACCAGACCCTGCGCCCCGAAATCGATGCCGCGCTACAGGAGGTGCTGGCCGGTGCGCGCTTTATCCTCGGCCCCAACGTCCAGACCCTGGAACAGGAGCTCGCCGAGTACCTGGGCGTGGAACACGCGATCACCTGTGCCTCCGGCACGGATGCCCTGCATCTGGCGCTGGCCGCGGCCGGCATCGGCCCGGGCGACGAGGTCATCACCACCCCGTTTACCTTCATTGCCACCGCCGAGGCGATCCGTTATGTCGGGGCCGACCCGGTATTCGTGGACATCGACCCGCGGACCTTCAACATCGACCCGGACCAGGTCGAGGCGGCCATCACCGAGCGCACCCGCGCGATCCTGCCGGTCCACCTGTTCGGCCAGCCGGCCGACATGCCGCGCCTGCAGGCCATCGCCGAGAAACACAAGGTGATGATCGTCGAGGATTGCGCACAGTCCTTCGGCGCGACGGTCGATGGCGTACAGACCGGCGCGGCCACCGCCTTCGGCTGTTTTTCGTTCTTCCCCAGCAAGAACCTCGGGGCCTTCGGCGACGGGGGTCTGGTGACCACCAACTGCCCGTCTGCCGCCGATACCCTGCGCCGATTGCGCAACCACGGTTCCAGCGTGCGCTACTACCACGACGAGATCGGCTACAACAGCCGGCTGGACGAGATGCAGGCGGCGATCCTGCGGGTGAAGCTGCCGCATATCGACACCTACAACGCCGAACGCCGCCAGGTGGCGGCACGTTATCGCGACGGCCTGGCCGGGCTGCCGGTCGAAGTGCCGTTCGAGGACGGCATCGGGGTCCACGTCTACCACCAGTACACGCTGCTGACCGAACACCGCGACGCGATCATGGAGGCGCTCAAGGCCGCGGACGTGGCCTGCGCGATCTACTACCCGGTACCCCTGCATCAGCAAAAGGCCTTCGCCGATCTCCCGAACCGGCCGGAATCGCTGCCCGTCACCGAAGACGTCGCCGCGCGCTGTCTGTCCCTGCCGGTGTTCCCGGAACTCGAGGATGCGACTATCGACATGATCTGCGGGAAGATCCGCGCCGCCCTCGCGTGACGCCACGCGACATCGCTTCCACAGGGGGGCTCAACCGGTCATGACGCAGCATGTCGTGATCTGCGCCGGCGAGAGCTCCGGTGACGCTCTCGGGGCGGGGCTGGTCCACGAACTCTCGGCACTGGAGCCCGGTCTCCGCTACACGGGCATGGGCGGGACGCAGATGCGCGCCGCTGGGGTCGACACCCTGATCGACGTCTCCGAACTGGCCGTGGTGGGCCTGGTTGATGTGCTGGTCAACTACCCGCGCCTGCGCCGCCTGTTCCGGCGCATGTGCCAGCATTTGGAGACCCAACGCCCGGACCTGCTGGTCCTGGTGGACTACGTGGAGTTCAACCTGCGCCTGGCCGCCCACGCCCGCCGCCTCGGTATCCGCGTGCTGTTCTATGTCAGCCCGCAACTGTGGGCGTGGCGTTCGGGCCGGATCAAGCGCATCCAGCGCAGCGTGGACGCGATGGCGGTACTTTTTCCCTTCGAGACCGACGTCTACGAGAAGGCCGGGGTGCCAGTACGCTATGTCGGAAACCCGCTTGTGGATCGGGTGCAGCCGCCCCAACAGCCGATTCGTGAACAGCTTGGCCTCGCGGCCAATACGCGCCTGGTCGGGCTTCTCCCCGGCAGCCGCAACGGCGAACTGAAGCGCCACTGGCCCATGCTCGTGGACACCGCCCGCCGCCTCCACGTATCGCACCCGGACATCCAGTTCGTGGCCTCCATGGCGCCGGGGGTCACCACGGAACACTTGGGGGCCCTCGCCACCTGTGACGATCTCCCCGTCCATTTCGTGGGCGGCGACACCGCCACCCACTCCCTGATGGCGGGGGCGGATCTATTGCTGATCACCTCGGGCACGGCAACCCTGGAGGCCGGTCTGCTCCAGGCCCCGATGCTGGTGTTCTACCGCATGGGCACCCTGAGCCACGCCGTCTTCTCGCGTCTCGTGCGGGTCGAGAACATCGCCCTGGTCAACATCGTGGGCGGCGAGCGCCTGGTGCCCGAATACCTGCAACAGCAAGCCACCGCCGAGCGCCTGGCCCGCGACGCCGCGGATCTGCTCGACCGCCCCGCGGCCTTGGAAGCGCTGCGCGATCGCCTGGCACAGGTGCGCGATCGCCTGGGCAATGGTGGAGCCGACCGCCGCGTGGCCGAAATGGCGCAGGAACTCCTGCACCACGGCCAACTAAGGGACAACGAGAAGGCGATTTAAGGGCGACGGTTCGTTTGGGGGCAAACGCTTGGGCAGCACGCAGGGTTCTGTCCCGCGGCGACCGCGTCAGTGCGGACGACCGCCGCGCAGAATGCCGCGACGACTGCCGCGCACGAAACCGATCAGATTGCGCACTTCGGGCACCTCGGTCTCCTCGAACATGGCGTCCAGATGACTCTCGCGCCCGGCGCGTCCACGCATTCCCTGGATGAATACCCGGTGCAGCGCCTGAATGGCGTCATTGGAGAAACCGTTGCGCTTGAGGCCAACCTTGTTGATCCCGATCAACCGCGCATAGTTGCCGCTCGCCAGGCAATACGGCGGGAGGTCACGGTTCAGCGCCGCACCCATGCTGGTGAAGGCGTAGGTGCCCACGCGACAGAACTGATGCACCAGGGTGAACCCACCCAGCGTTGCGTGATCCTGGATCTCCACGTGCCCGGCAAGCGAAGTGGCATTGGAGAAGATGATGCCGTTCCCGATGGTGCAGTCGTGCGCGATGTGGACATACGCCATGATCAGGTTGTCGTGCCCGATGACCGTCTCACCCAGGCCCTTCTCGGTTCCTCGGTGCAGCGTTACCGACTCCCGAATCACATTGCGATCGCCGATGATCAGCCGCGTGGGTTCACCCCGATAGCTGGTGTCCTGTGGCTCCTCCCCGATCGAGGAGAACTGAAAGATTCGGTTTTCCCGCCCGATCTCGGTCGGTCCATTGATCACCACATGCGGGCCCACCCAGGTATCCGCGCCGATCTTCACATTGGCACCGATGACCGAGAACGGCCCGATCGTCACCGAGCTGTCGATCTCGGCACTCGGGTGGACGTCCGCGCGCGGATCGATCACGCCGGGATTTCCTGACCGGAACACATGAGCTGCGCCGTGGCGCACACGTCGTCGCCCACCTTCGCGACCGCGTCGAAGCGCCAGATGCCCCGCACCGTGCGCTTCAGATCGACCCGCAGGTGGAGTTGATCCCCGGGTACCACCTGGCGCCGGAAACGCGCCTCGTCGATCCCGACAAACAGGTATAGCTGCTGCTTGTCCTGGTTCTCGTTACGCGCCTCTTCGGTCTTGAACGCAAGCAGGCCGGTGGCCTGTGCCAGGGCCTCGAGGATCAGAACCCCGGGCATCACCGGCTTGATCGGGAAGTGCCCCTGGAAATACGGTTCGTTGATGCTGACGTTCTTGATCCCCGTCAGATAGCTGCCCGCCTCCCACTCCAGCACCCGATCCACCATCAGGAACGGGTAACGATGCGGCAGGTAGCGCATGATCTCCTGGACATTAAAGTCATCCACGCCGGTGTCCTTTCTCTTGATCTTGTTGTGCCGCATCCGGACCGCTGCGCGGGACGTGCAATACGACGTTCGACTCGGCCTCCCCACACGCGGCAAGGCCAGTTACTACCAGGGCCGATTGATCGCCCCTCGCTTGCCTAACGCGCCAGACGGCGCAGTCGGGCCAGCATGCGATTCCACAACCGGGCCTCTTGATGCGGGACTCCAGAGGCGTAGTGACCCGGACGCGTAATGGAGCGCGTGACCAGGGTCATCGCGTGAATGGTGACGTGATCCACGATCGACAGGTGGCCAAGGATCCCGGCACCGCCCCCGATTGCGCAATGCGCGCCGATCCGGGCACTGCCCGCAATCCCCACACAGCCGGCGATGGCTGTATGGTCGCCAATCTCGACGTTATGGGCAACATGAACCAGGTTGTCGATCTTCACACCCCTACCGATCCGCGTCGCGCGCAACGCCCCGCGATCGATGGTCGTGTTCGCTCCAATTTCCACATCGGAACCGATCACGACATGGCCCAGCTGTTCGATCTTCTCCCAACCGTGGTCGCCTGCGGGGGCAAAGCCAAAGCCATCGGCCCCGATCACGCAACCACTGTGCAGGATGCAGCGATCCCCCACCGCAACGCCTTCAAGCAGGGTCACACGGGGGTGCAGGAAGGTATCGGCCCCCACCATCACCCCCTCGCCCACCACGCAGTGCGCCCCCACGACACTCTGGGGTCCCACCGTGGCCCCCGCGCCGATCACCGCCCCAGGCCCCACGAATGCGTCGGGAGCAACCGAGGACTCGGGATCCACAAACGCACCCGGATGGACACCCGCAGCTCGGGCGCGACGTGGCCTGCCCAGCCACTGACTCGCTCGGGCATAGCCCAGGTAGACATCATCCAGGTGGATCAGGGTTCGGGAAGCCGTCGATTTCAGCCCCGCGGCCACCGGTACCAGGATGACACCCGCGGCACTCGCTGCCAGGGCCTCGGCATGACGCCCGGCATCCGTCACAAAACTCAGATCGCAGGGGCCTGCGGTGGCCAGCGCGCTCAACCCGGTGAAGCGGCGTTGGTCATCGCCCGTGAGCTGCCCGCCCAGCGCCTCCGCCAGCTCGCGGGCCGAATACCCGCCGTCAGTCTCGCTGCATTGTGGCAAGGATGTCGTCCGTGATGTCGATCCGGTCACTGGCATACAGCACGTTGCGCTCGGTCAGGATCAGATCAATGTCGCGTTCCCGGGCGAGATCGACGATGGCATCGTTGATCCGTCGCTGCAGTTTGGCCAGCTCTTCGTTGCGGCGTACATTCAGGTCTTCGCTGAAGCTCTCCTGCGCCCGCCGGAATTCGCGCGAACGTTGCGAGAACTCCCGCTCCAGATCCGCCCGTTCCGATGGGTTCATCAGGTCCCCGTCACGTTCCAGCCGGTCACGCAGCCGCTGCAGCTCCTCACGTTCCGCCACCAGCTCCGAATCGCGCGGCGAAAACTCCCGCTCCAGTTCGCGCATGGCATCTTCGGCCTGCGGCGAATCCTCGAGAATCCGGTTCATCGTCACGAATGCCACGTTCTGCGCCCCGGCGACAGCGGGTACTACCAGCCATCCGCTGGCGACGAGAATCACCGCCGCGAACCAGGCCATCCCGGATCTCATGACGCCTCCCGATGCGCTTGCATCGATCATCCTCAGAAACTGGCCCCCAGCAGGAACTGGAAGCGCTGCAGCTCGTCACCAGGCTGATCGTTGAACGGCTCGGCCACGCTGAAGCTCAGCGGCCCCACCGGCGAGAACCAGGTCACCGCCACACCCGCCGATGCCCGCAACTCGCTGGTATCAAAGTCCGACACATCATGGAACACATTCCCCGCGTCCACAAAGGTACTCATGCGGACTGCATCATTGTCGGCCGCAAACGGCATCGGGAAGAACAATTCCGCGGACAGCGTAGTCCGGAAACGCCCACCGTAGGGATCATCATTGGAATCGCGCGTCGCCACCTGACCATCGCGGATCGGTCGCAGATCGCCCAGCTGGTTGTCCTCGTAACCGCGGACCGAGCGAATGCCCCCGGCAAACAGCCGTTCGTAGAACGGGACGTCATCCCCTCCGTAACCATCCGCGTACGCGAGCCCGGCGGAGAGGCTGAAGGAGTACCGATCGGACAGCCGGAAGATCTCCTGACCCGAATAGGTGAGCTTGTAGAACTCGCGGTCACTGCCCGGCACCGTGACTTCCAGGCCGACCCGATGACGACGGCCTTGCGAAGCGAAGGTCGTGCTGTCCCGAGTGTCGTGAATATAGCTTGTCTCCAGCTTGTAGAGGTTCGCGGAATCGCCAAATTCGTCCAGCTCGTCGATGATCTCGTCCGGGGTTCCGATACGATTATTGGAGCGTTCGACCGTCTCGATTTCAATGTTCTCGAAACCCGGGCGCACCTGAATCCGGTCGAACTCCGACAGCGGAATCCCGTAGGTCACGTCGAAACCAAAGCGGTTGGATGAATACCGCGAGATGTTGGCCTCCTCGGCATCGATCTTGCGATAGAACACGGAGAACCCGCGACTCGCACCGGAGGGGGTGAAGTGCGGATTGGTGACGCTCATCCGGAACAGCTGGTTGACCTTGCTGGTACTCACCTCGGTGGAGAAGCGATTGCCGGTCCCAAGGAAGTTGTCCTGTGTCAGGCTCGCGGTCAGCAGCAGCCCCTGGTTCTGCGAGAACCCGGCGCCCAGCGACAAGGCCCCGGACTGCTGCTCGGTCACGGTGATATTCAGGTCTACTTCGTCATCGGTGCCGGCGACCCGCTCGGTCTCCACGTTCACGCTCTGGACGAACGGCAGCCGCTGGACACGCACACGGGAACGTTCGACCAATGCCCCGTTGTACCAGGCGCTCTCCATCTGCCGCATCTCGCGGCGATACACCCGTTCCTCGGTGTTCTGATTGCCGGTGATCCGGATGTTCCGAACGTAGACACGCGGACCCGGGTCGACGAAGAACGTGATCGCGACTTCGCGGTTGTCCTCGTCCACGTCGGGCACCGGGTTCACGTTGGCGAACGCGAAACCCTCCCGGGTCAGGCGTTCGCTGATCCGTTCGGCGGACTCGGTCACCTGACTACGCGAAAACGGCGCATCGATGTCCACGTCAATCAGGCTTTCCAGCTCCTCTCGCGGGATCACGAACTCCCCGGCGAGATCCACACCCGTCACCGTATAGCGATCGCCCTCGTCGACGTTGATGGTGATAAACAAATCCCGCCGGTCCGGCGTCAGCGTCACCTGAGTGGAATCGATATCGAACTCCAGGAAACCCTGATCCAGATAATGCGAACGCAGCTGTTCCAGATCCCCGGACAGCTTCTCGCGTGAGTAATTGTCCCGCCGACTGAAAAAGGCCCACCAGCGTGGCACGCCGGACTCGAAACGCCGGGTCAGTTCACGACCCGAGTAGCTCTCGTTACCCACCACATTGACCTGGCGGATTTTGGCCACCGGCCCTTCGGTAATGTCGATCTCGATGTCCACGCGGTTACGCGGCAGTTCCACGATCTCCACATCGACCTGGACGTTGTAGCGCCCGCGCGCGAAATACTGCTGGCGCAGCTCGCTCTCGATGCGGTCCAGCATCGTGCGGTTGAATACCCGCCCGGAACGCAGGCCCGCCGAATCCAGCGCCTCGCGCAAGCCCTCGTCGGGGATATCCCGGTTACCGGAAAAATTGATCTCGTTGATCGCGGGGCGTTCCGAGACAATCACAACGAGGACGTCCCCGCGCCGGGCGATCTCCACATCGTCGAAGAAGCCGGTCTGGAACAGCTCGCGGATCACCTCCGGACTGCGATTGTCGTCGAAGGTATCCCCAACCTGCACGGGCAGATAACTGAGCGCGGTACCGGCGGTGATCCGTTCCAGCCCCTCGATCTCGATATCCTCGATCTCGTAGGCCTGGCCCCAGGCCGTCCCCGCCAGGCCCAGCAAACCGACCAGGGCCATTCCTCTCAAGCTGTTTCGCGCCATGCTCTCCGCCAAAAAATAGGCCGTTCGGTGGGCTGATCGAGGCACCCGGGATGGGCTCCAGCGTGCCTTCGCCTAACCGAACAGTCGTGTCAAATCATTGTACAGGGCCAGTATCATCAGCCCCGCGATCGCCAGCAGACCCACCTGCTGACCGATTATCTGGGTGCGCTCCGACACCGGGCTGCCCTTCACCGCCTCGGCGGCGTAGTACAGCAAATGGCCGCCATCCAGCATCGGGATCGGCAGCAGATTGATGATCCCGAGCGACACGCTCACCAGCCCGAGAAATCCCAGGAACGCCGAAATCCCGATCAATGCCGAGACCCCCGCAAACTCGGCTATGGTAACCGGTCCGCTGATATTTTTAACCGACGCATCCCCGGTGATCATTCGCCACAGGATGCCCAGTGTCAGGACGGTCACATCCCACGTCCGCTCCGCCCCCGAGACAAATGCCGATCCCGGACCCTGGCGCACCAGTACGGCCATGTCCCGTGCCGCCGATTGATCCGTATCCACGCCCGCGCCGATACGGCCAATGGCCACCCCCTCGTGATCCGTCGCCTCCGGCGTCATCCGTAGTTCCAGGGTGCGCCCGTCGCGCTCCACGGTGACCCGCAGATCGGCTTCTGGATGCGCACGCACCACCTCGACCCAGCGATTCCAGTCCGCGACCGGCTCGCCGTCCACTGCCAGCACACGATCCCCGACCTCCAGTCCGGCCGCCGCCGCCGGGCTCCCACCCTCGACGGCTCCGATCCGCGGTTCCAGCATCGGCCGATAGGGCTGCAATCCCAGCTTGTCGAGGAACTGCCCCTCTGCCAGCAACGCCTGACGATCCCGCAGGTCCACCTCCCGCTCGATCTCTCGACCGTCCGTGCCCCGCAGCAGCAGGGTGACCGCCTCGCCGCGAACCGCATGGTCCAGCAGTCGCAGGTTGGCCTGCTCCCAGTCCGCCACTTCACGATCGCCCACCCGCAGGATCTCCTGCCCCCGCTCGAGGCCTGCCTCGGCGGCCGGCGTATCCGGCGCCACCTCGCCGAGAATGGGCTTGATCCCGCCCACACCCACCATGAACATCACGGCGTATACTAGGATCGCCAGCAGGAAATTCGCCGCCGGACCGGCCGACACCACGAACGTACGGGCCCCAAGACCTTTCTGGTTGAAAGCCCGCGGGACCTCTTCCTGCGCCACCGGACCCTCGCGCTCGTCGAGCATCTTCACGTAGCCACCCAGCGGCAATGCGGCAATCACGAATTCCGTCCGGTCCCGCCCGAAGTAGCGCTTGAAAATCGGCCGGCCGAAACCCACCGAGAAGCGCAGCACCTTCACCCCCACCAGACGTGCGGCGAGGTAGTGCCCATATTCGTGCACGGTCACCAGTACGCCAATGGCCACCGAAAACGCCAGCAGGCTCGTCAGGAACGTCATGACAGGACGGGTCGTGCGTTCGCGACATACTCGCTCGCGACCTCGCGAGCTCGCCGGTCCGCACCCAGGACGCGCTCCAGCGAATCGGCCGCCTCGGCTTCGATCGCCTCCAGGGTCGTGGCGATCACCGCCGGGATCTCGCTGAAGGCCAGGCGCTCTCCCAGGAAGGCATCCACCGCCACTTCATTGGCCGCGTTGAGAACCGCGGTGGCCGTCCCTCCACGCTCCAGTGCCGCGTAGGCGAGACCGAGCGCCGGGAAACGCGCCGCTTCCGGCTCGGAGAATTCCAGCTTGCCCATCGTGAGCAGATCCAGCGGTTCAACGCCCGACTCCATACGCTCGGGCCAGGCCAGCGCATGGGCGATCGGTGTGCGCATGTCGGGGTTGCCGAGTTGCGCGAGCACCGACCCGTCATCGTAGGCCACCATCGAATGCACGATGCTCTGTGGGTGAAGTACCACCTGAATCGTCGAGGGCGCCACGGCAAACAACCAGCAGGCCTCGATCACCTCGAGCCCCTTGTTCATCATGGTCGCCGAGTCCACCGAGATCTTGCGCCCCATATCCCAGTTGGGGTGGGCGCAGGCTTCGTCCGGCGTAATCCCGGCAAAGCTGTCCAGCGGACGGTCGCGAAACGGCCCCCCCGATGCGGTGAGCCAGATCCGGCGTGCCCCGTGCGGTGTCACCGACTCGGCGCAGACGTAGCCATTGGGAAGGCACTGAAAGATCGCGTTGTGCTCGGAATCGATCGGCAGCAGACAGGCACCGGAGCGGCGCACGGCATCCATCAGCAAGGCCCCGGACATGACCAGCGCCTCCTTGTTGGCGAGCAGCACCCGTTTACCCGCCTCGGCCGCGGCCAGCGTCGGCAACAGCCCGGCTGCGCCCACGATCGCCGCCATCACCGCGTCGACCCGGGGCTCCCGGGCGACCTCAGCCAGGGCCTCCGCACCCGCCCGCACCTCGGTACGCGAGCCGACCGCCGCCAAAGCCGTGCGCAGAGCCTCGGCGGCATCGGGATCGACCATCACGGCCACCTCCGGGTGATGCGCCAGGCACTGCGCGCGCATGCGTTCCACATTGCGATGCGCCGTCAGGGCATACACGCGGAAGCGTTCCGGCTGACGCGCCACGACATCGAGCGTACTCAACCCGATGCTGCCGGTTGATCCGAGAATAGTGATCTGCGTCGTCTTCATGGGTACCTGCGTCCGTTCGCGCTATGCCGCCACCGGCGGGGCCGGAATCAGCGCCAGCCACAGCAACCCGGCCAGGAAAACCGGAGCCGCCGCGACCATGCTGTCGAACCGGTCCAGAATACCCCCGTGGCCCGGCAGCAAGGAACCACTGTCCTTCTCGCCAGCCTGTCGCTTCAGGATGCTCTCAAACAGGTCCCCCACGACCGAGACCAGCCCGATCAGTACCGACAGCAGCAGGAATACCATCGCGTCCATCGGCTCGAGGCCCCAAGCGGCCGCGACCACGATTGCGAAGGCCAGCACCGTCAGCAGACCGCCAAGCAAGCCCTCGCGGGTCTTCCCCGGACTGATATGTGGCGCCAGCGGGTTGCGCCCCAACGCCTTCCCGGCGAAATACGCCCCGGTGTCGGCCAGGCCAACCAGCACCACCAGATAGACCACCAGCAACGGTGCCAGGGCATGCAGCCAAACCAGGCCCATTCCCGCCGGCACCAACGTCATGATCGCGGCCACCGCAAAGAGGGTCCGACGGGATGCCGGCGCGGCCGTCTCGCGCTCGCGATAAAACGGCAACAGCAACAGGATCACCAGCCACCACAGCAACACCAGACCCAGGATCAGGTAGTGCAACCCCGCAACCGGCGCCAGACCGAGCGCAACCACGGGAACCACCACGGCCGCCACCAGCGCACCGCGTGCCAACGGGTTTTCGAGCCCCGCCAGTCCACCCCACTCCCAGGAAGCCAACCCGAGGACCAGCGCGACCAGCGCCAGCACCGCCCAGTTCGGGCCCCAGGCCACCAGGGCCAGCGCCGGCAAACCCAGTGCCGCGGCGGTCAGAATCCGTTGTTTAAGCACTCGGCACCTCCCGCGCACTTGCCTCGGCGGCTCCGGTCACGCAGCCGAAACGCCGCTGGCGACTCGCATACCACGCCAGCCCCTGTCGCAGATCATCGGCTGTGATGTCCGGCCAGAACGTCTCGATGAAGAGCAACTCGGCATACGCCGCCTGCCACAGGAGGAAATTGCTGATGCGGCGTTCGCCGCCGGTGCGGATCAACAGATCGACGTCCGGCATCCCGGCCGTGCTCAAATAGCCGGCGAAGGAAGTCTCGGGATTCGCCCCTTCGTCGCCGGCGGCCACCCAGCGGCGGGCCGCCTGCAGGATGTCCCAGCGGCCACCGTATCCCAGTGCCACGACAACCCGCATACCCTCGTTGGCGGCAGAGGCCTGCTCGGCTTCCGCCATCCGCGTCTGCAGATCCGACGGGAAGCTTGCGCGATCGCCAATAAAGGTGAGCGCGATCCCGCGCTCGATCAGTTCCGGGAGTTCCGCCTCGATGGCGGCCACAAACAGATCGAACAGTGCCTCGACCTCTTCGCGCGGGCGGCCCCAGTTCTCGCTGCTAAAGGCGAACAGCGTCAGGGTGCCCACGCCTTGTTCGGCGAAAAACCGCACGGCATGCCGCGTCGCCTCCAGTCCCGCCCGGTGGCCTTCGGAACGACTCAGACCTCGGGCCTCGGCCCACCGCCCGTTGCCGTCCATCACGATGGCCACGTGCGCCGGGAGCGCCTCGCTGGGTGAAGTAGTAACCGGCATCGCCTGCGCCGGTCAGACTTCCATCAACTCGGCTTCCTTGTCCGCAAGCATCGCGTCGACCTTGGCGATGTGGTCGTCGGTCAGCTTCTGGATCAGCTCCTGCGCCTTGTGCTCGTCGTCTTCGGACATCTCCTTGTCCTTGACCAGCTGCTTGAAGGCGTTGTTGGCATCCCGCCGGATATTGCGCACGGCCACCCGCGCGTGCTCGGCTTCGGCCCGGACGACCTTGACCAGGTCACGCCGACGCTCTTCGGTCAGCGCCGGCAGCGGCACACGGATCGTCGTCCCCATGCTCGCCGGATTGAGTCCCAGATCCGAAGTCATGATGGCCTTCTCGATCTTGCCGACCATGTCCTTCTCGTACGGGACCACGGAGAGCGTGCGTGCGTCCTCGGCATTGATGTTCGCGACCTGGTTGATCGGCACATCCATGCCGTAGTACTCCACATGCACATGTTCGAGCAGCGTGGGGTGCGCACGGCCGGTTCGAATCTTCGATAGCTCGTTGCGCAGCGCTTCCAGGCTCTTGTCCATGCGTTCGCGCGCATCTTTCAGGGTGGCGTCACTCATTACGGGCTCCCTCGACCAAGGTGCCGACCGCCTCGCCCATCACGAGCCGTTGCAGGTCGCCCTTGGCAAACATGTTCATTACACGGATCGGCAGGCCATTGTCTCGGCACATCACCAGGGCCGTGGTATCCATTACGCCCAGACGCTGTTCCAGCGCATCGTCGAACGTCAGCCGCTCGTAGCGTCGGGCATCCTTGGTGGTCATCGGATCGGCATCGTAGACCCCGTCGACCTTGGTCGCCTTGATCATGATGTCCGCGTTGATCTCGATCGCTCGCAGGCTCGCCGCGGAATCCGTGGTGAAGAAAGGATTGCCAGTACCGGCCGCAAACACCACGATGCGCCCCTTTTCCAGGTGGCGTACCGCGCGCCGGCGGATGTAGTCCTCGCACACCTGGTTGATGCGGATGGCCGACATCACCCGCGAAAAACGCCCGGCGCGCTCGATCGCATCCTGCAGCGCCAACGCATTGATCACCGTTGCCAGCATGCCCATGTGGTCGCCGGTCACCCGGTCCATGCCGCCTTGTGCCAGACCCGCACCGCGGAAGATGTTGCCGCCACCGATCACGATGCCGACCTCGACCCCCATGCGGGAGAGCTCCGAGACCTCTTCGGCCACCTGCGCCAGGACATCCGGGTCAACCCCGTAGGATTGCTGACCCATCAGGGCCTCCCCACTCAACTTCAGAAGGATGCGCCGGAACGCGGGCTGGCTGTCCTGACTCATGGGGTTCCTTATCTCGGGCTCGGTTGTTCTCGCTTGCCAGTTTTTTCTGGCCCTTTTATCCGGAAGCGGCCGCATCAAGCGGCCGCCCCGGAGTCCTTCTGGATCAGGCGCCGCGCGCCTGAGCCATTACCTCTTCGGCAAAGTTCTCGGTCTTCTTCTCGATCCCCTCGCCCACCTCGAAGCGGATGAAGCCGGAGACCGAAGCACCCTTGCTTTCCAGCAGCTGTGCGACCGTCTGATCGGGATCCTTCACGAACGGCTGGCCCACCAGGGTGATCTCGCCCAGATACTTGCGGATACGCCCCTCGATCATCTTCTCGATGATGTTCTCCGGCTTGCCCGATTCCTCGGCCTGGGCCTTGAAGATCGCACGTTCCTTGTCGAGCATCTCGGTCGGCACCTGACTCTCGTCGATGCACACCGGATGGCTCGCCGCGATATGCATCGCGATATCCTTGGCCAGCTGCTCGTCACCACCGTTCAGGCCAACCAGCACGCCAATCCGGGCACCATGCTGATAGAAACCCAGCGCACCTTCCGCCGTCATGCGTTCGAAACGGCGGACCTGGACGTTCTCGCCGACCTTGGCGATCAGCTGAGTACGCTGCTCTTCCAGGGTCTGACCATCGACGGTCTCGGTCATCAGGCCTTCCACCGAATCAGCGGCGGTGTTCAGCGCCACATTGGCGCAGGCGCTGGTGAAGGCACGGAAGTTGTCGTCATTGCCGACGAAGTCCGTCTCGCAGTTGATCTCGACGATCACCGCGCGCGAACCGTCGCTGGCAATCTCGACGCGACCTTCGGCCGCGACACGATCCGCCTTCTTGTCGGCCTTGGCCATGCCGGACTTGCGCATTGCCTCGACCGCCGCTTCCAGATCACCGCCGGTTTCGGTCAGGGCCTTCTTGCATTCCATCATGCCGGCGCCAGTGCGCTCGCGCAGTTCTTTTACTTGTGCAGCAGTAATCTGCATCGTTGCTTGCTCCTGAATCATGCTCGAGCCGGCCGCCAGCTGGCGACCGGCTCCTGTTATCAAGCGGGGTTGGCGGGCGACGCGGTGTCGGGGGCGTCAGTCGTTGCAGCGGCCGGCTCGGCGGCTTCTGCTTCGCCCATGCCACCCGTGGTCACCGCACCCTTGGCCTCGATGATGGTATCGGCGATCGCAGCCACATAGAGCTGAATCGCACGCATCGCGTCATCGTTGCCCGGGATCACGTAATCCACGCCTACCGGGGAATGGTTGGAATCCACCACGGCGACGACCGGAATGCCGCGCTTCTTCGCCTCGGCCACCGCAATCTTCTCGTAGCCGACGTCGATCACGAACATCGCATCGGGCATGCGGTTCATGTCCTTGATACCGCCCAGGCTGCGATCCAGCTTGTCCTTTTCGCGGCGACGGCTCAGGGCCTCGCGCTTGTTCAGGACCTGGAAGCTGCCATCGGCGTCCATCGTCTCGAGGTCCTTCAGGCGCTTGATCGACTGCTTGACGGTGTTGAAGTTGGTCAGCATGCCGCCCAGCCAGCGGTGGCTCACGTGCGGCATGCCGCAACGGTTTGCCTCTTCGGCCACCACGTCGCGCGCAGAGCGCTTGGTGCCGACGAACATGATCTGGCCACCGTCGGCAGCGATCTTGCCGAGGAAGTTCAACGCATCGTTGAACATCGGCAGGGACTTCTCGAGGTTGATGATATGAATCTTGTTGCGTTCCCCGAAGATGTACGGGGCCATCTTGGGATGCCAGTAACGCGTCTGGTGGCCGAAGTGCACACCGGCCTCCAGCATCTGTCGCATAGTCACGAGGGACATGAGTTTTCTCCTGTAACGGGTTGAGCCTCCACGCATCCCGATCTGAAACCCGAACCGAATCTTCTTCGAGGGCGGGCACCCGACAGATCGTGCCGATGCGTGTGTGGATTAAGGTTTCGGGAGTCGCCCCGCAAAAGGCGGCTTCCGGCCCCGCCGAATTGCCAGCGAGGCGCGCGCTTTATAGCATAGGACACTTACCCGAACCAAACGCCGAGCCCCTCCGGGCGCCGCGGCGGGAGCCCCCATGTCCGTTTCCATCAAGACCCCCGAAGAGATCGAACACATGCGCGTCGCCGGCCGCCTGGCCGCCGAAGTCCTCGAGATGATCGAGCCCCACGTGCAAGCCGGCGTGACCACCGGGGAACTGGACCGGATCTGTCACGACTACATCGTGAACACCCAGGACGCGATCCCGGCCCCACTCAACTATCGCGGCTTCCCAAGGTCGATCTGTACCTCGGTGAACCATCAGGTCTGCCACGGCATCCCGGGGGATCGCAAGCTGAAGAACGGCGATATCCTCAATATCGATATCACCGTGATCAAGGACGGCTTCCACGGCGACACCAGCCGCATGTTCGTGATCGGCAAGGCCGGCATCCAGGCCCAGCGGGTGATCGACGTGGCACGTACCAGCATGTACCTCGGCATCCAGCAGGTTCGCCCGGGCGCAACGCTGGGCGATATCGGCCACGCGATTCAGGTGTACGCCGAGGCACAACGCTGCTCCGTGGTGCGCGAGTTCTGCGGCCACGGGATCGGGCGCGGCTTCCACGAGGATCCGCAGGTCCTGCACTATGGCAAGCCTGGCACCGGCATGACCCTGAAAGAAGGCATGTGCTTTACCATCGAGCCGATGATCAATGCCGGCCGCCGCCACACCCGCATCCTGGCGGATGGCTGGACCGCCGTGACCAAGGATCACAGTCCGTCGGCACAATGGGAACACACACTGCTGGTCACCGCCGACGGATACGAGATCCTGACCCTGCGCAAGGACGAAACCCCACCTCAGGAGATCGCGGCCTGATCGAAGGCCATCACGCCTGTTCCCCGCTGATTCGAACCGCCCAACCTACGGAGCTCCAATGAATCCTGCGGGCAGCACCCCCGGCGAACTCGATACTCCGGCCTTCACCCCCGGCTGGGGCGAGGACTACCAGCGGCTGAGCCGCAACCCGGGGAATATTGCGCTGTTTCGGGACCGCCGGCGCGCCATCCTGGAACAGCAATACCAGGGCTTTCGCGACGGCATGCCGATCGCCGAGCTGATCCATGGCCACGCCCGGCGCATCGACGAGCTGCTCAAGCTGATCTGGGCCCAGAAGGGCCTCGCGGATGACGACCAGCTATGCCTGATCGCGGTCGGTGGCTATGGTCGCGGCGAACTGCACCCGGCCTCCGATATCGACATCCAGATCATCCTCGAGGGCGAACATGACCCCGCCCTCTTCGACCGGATCAGCGACTTCGTCACGTTCCTCTGGGACATCGGCATCGAGGTCGGGCACAGCGTGCGCAGTATCGACGACTGCACGCGCGAGGCGCGCGACGACATCACCGTCGCGACCAACCTGATCGAGGCCCGCTACCTGGCCGGCCATCTCAGCCTGTTCAACGACTTCCGTGGCGCCATCGAGCCCGACCGCATCTGGGACTCGCGCAGTTTCTATGCCGCCAAGCTGGCCGAACAACAAGCCCGCCATCGACGTTTTGGCGAGACCGCCTACCGCCTCGAGCCGAACGTCAAGGAAGGCCCCGGCGGCCTGCGCGACATCCAGATGATCGGCTGGGTCACCAAGCGTCATTACGGCGCCGAGCGCATCGAGGAGCTGGTGTCACTGGGCTTCCTGCGCGAGGGCGAATTCCGCGAGATGATGGAGGGCCAGAACTTCCTCTGGCGCGTGCGCTTTGCCCTGCACATGCTCGCGGGCCGCCGCGAGGACCGCCTGCTTTTCGATCTGCAGCGCCAGTTGGCCAACACCTTCGGCTTCGTCGACCAGAACCACAACCGGGCGGTCGAGCAGTTCATGCAGCGCTACTTCCGCACCATCAACGATCTCGAGCGGCTGAACGAATTGCTGCTGCAACACTTCAACGAGGCCATCCTCGACGATCCGGAAGCCCTGCAGGACCCCGTACGCATCCACCAGCGTTTCCAGGTCCGGGGCGGCTACCTCGAGGCGGCGCACGACCAGGTCTTCATGATCTATCCGCCGGCGCTGCTGGAGGTCTTCCGCCTGCTCCAGGAACACCCGGAGATCCAGGGCATCCGCGCCTCCACCATCCGCCTGATCCGGGCCCACCGCCACCTGATCGATGGGCACTTCCGGCGCAATCCGGTGTGCCGCGAGCTGTTCATGGACATCCTGCGCGCCCCGCGCGGGATCACCAGCCAACTGCGCCGCATGAACCGCTACGGCGTGCTGGGCAATTACCTGCCGGCCTTCGGGCGCATCATCGGACGCATGCAGTACGACCTGTTCCACGCTTACACCGTGGACGAGCACACCCTGAACGTGGTGCGCAACGCGCGCCGCCTGGCGCTGCCCGAGTTCGCGCACGAACAGCCACTGGCGCACCAGATCTACTCCGGACTGGTGCGCCCCGAACGCCTGGTGCTGGCCGCCCTGTTTCACGACATCGCCAAGGGCCGCGGGGGTGATCATTCCGAGCTGGGGGCCCACGATGCCCTGCATTTCTGCCAGCATCACGGCCTGTCGGACGCGGATGCCGGCCTGGTTGCCTGGCTGGTGCGTTCCCACCTGCTGATGTCGCTGACGGCCCAGCGCAAGGACATCTCCGATCCCGAGGTCGTCATGGGTTTCGCCCGCGAGGTGGTCACCCGCGAACGCCTGGACTTTCTCTATCTGCTGACCATTGCCGACATCCGCGGAACCAATCCGGAGCTGTGGAACAGCTGGAAGGATTCCCTGCTCCAGACCCTTTATCACGCCACCCGCAATGTCCTGGACCGGGGTCTGGATACCCCGCCGGACATGGACGAACAGATCCGGCAAACCCGCACCGAGGCACTCGCGTTAATCGAACAACAAGGCTTCGATACCGATCAGGCCCGGAAGCTGTGGGACGAACTGGACGACGAATACTTCCTGCGCCATTCCGCTGACGAGATCGCCTGGCACGGCCGGGCCCTGCTGCCACTCCCCCCGGACGCCCTCCCCCTGATCCTGGTGCGCCCGAAGACCTCGCGCGGGAGCACGGAGATCTTCGTCTACGCCAGCGACCATCCCCGGATCTTCGCGCGCATCACCAGCGCCCTGACCCAGTTGGGACTGGACATCGTGGACGCACGGATCATCACGACCGCGGGCGGCCGCACGCTGGATACCTTTCTGGTTCTCGAAAGCGGCGGGGGCCAGACCGTGGATGCCGGTTATCGCTCCGAAGAGATCCGCCAGAGCCTCGAACGTGAACTCGAACGCGAAGGGACCATCCCCAACCCGGCCTCACGCCAGCTTCCACGCCGCCTCAAGCACTTCGACGTGGATACGCAGATCGAATTCGAACCCGCTGCGGGCGGCCAGGCAACGCGCATGCGGCTGCGCGCTTTGGACCGACCCGGCCTGCTGTCGACCATCGGGCATGTCCTTGCCGAGCAGGGAATCGACGTGCGGACTGCACGCATCGCCACGGCCGGGGAACAGGTCGAGGACAGTTTCCTCCTCAGCCGCCCCGGCCACGCGGCGCTCGACGACGAGGATCAGGCCCACCTGCGCAAGGCCCTGCTCGGCGCCATCTGACGGCAACCGGGTCAGCGCCCGCGCGCCTCCAGAGGTCGGGGCCCTGCCTCGTCGGACGCCGCCCCCGCGCCCAGCAGGCGCGCCTCGAAATCGGTCAGGACACTGAACTCGACTCGGCGGGATGCCCGACGATCCTCCTCGCCGCGCTCGTCCAGCACCCGGCGTGATGAGGACAACCCCACGGCCGCGACCCGCGAGCGGAACCAGTCCGCCTCCTGCAAGGGCTCCAGCTGATAGGCATATTCCAGCACCGCGCGCGTGCGGCGCTGGCTAAGATCCATGTTTCCGAAATAGGCCTCCAGCGCATCGTCGCTGCCGGCCCACTCGCTGGAGGTGTGGCCCTCGATCCGCACCTCCCGAATGACCTCGGCGAACGGACGCAACTGTTCCGCGTAGCGCGGCATGAAGTCCTCGAGAATCGCCTCGAAGCGCGGCCGGATGCGTGCCGAACTGCGCTCGAACAGGACCTCCGGCTCGCGAAAGCGCAAGGTCAGGCTGTCGCGGTCCAGTTCCGCATTCCAGCGCGGCAAATCCTCGCGAAACTCCTCCTCCAGAACCGAATAAATCGCCGCGCGCAAGGCGGCCGCCTCGTTGCGAACCTCGGTATGCACCGCGCTCTCGCGCTCCACCTGAACCATGTGCAGCAGCGCGAGGAACAGGAAGATCATCATCAGCGCGGCCATCAGGTCCGCCACTGCCAGCCAGTGCGAACCCTGGTCGGCCTCGTTTCCCGCGGCCATACCTTGTCGCCGACGGCGGCGCGCTAACCAGGAAAACATCAATTACGCCCGCCCGCGGAGGCGATGGCGGCGGAGCGTTCCCCACCCCAGCGCGTCTCCGCCGCGAGCCCTGCCTGGACGGCATTCTCGATACTCTCAAGCATCGCCTCCAGCCGTGCGTCCATCGCCGGGAAGGCCTCGGTGGCACGATCCCGCAGGGCCGCGATGCTCCCCAGCAGGGCCTCCAGTTCCACCGTCTCGCGCCGCAGACTGGAGAGCGTCGATTCCTGATCCTCCACGTGCCGGGTGATCTGCAAGGCCTGCCCGGTCATGCGCTCCAGGGTCTGCTCGGTCTGCTCGACCCCGGCACGGGCCTGGTCGAAGGCCCGATGCAGGGTGTCCATCTGCTCGCGATACTGATCCTGCCACTCCACCAGGCGAGCGACCGAGTCATCCAGACGCCGGAAGTTCTCGCCAAACTGTTCACCCAGGCGATCGTTGAAATCGTGGATCACCCGCTCCAGGGCTTCTACCAGGTGCCCGCTGCTCATCTCGGTGATGCGCTCGGCCATGCCATCGAGCGCGCCGGTCAATTCGCGGTGTTGTTGCTCCAGCCGGGCATCCAGGCGCTGATCGAGGGCCCGCACCGCCTCCACTACGGCCAGCGAGGCATCCCGTTGTTGTGCCGCCAGGTGCGCATTATCCAATGGTGCATCCGACGCACCCTCAGCAGACGGTTCGGGGGATGCCGTCGGTGCGGGTACCATCACCTGAACCATCCGCAACACCGCCGCCAGCAAGATGCCCACGATGCTGGTCACGAAGGCCAGCTTGAGCCCCTCCAGCAAGGCCGGGATACTGGCCTCCACCCGTCCAGCATCAAAATCCAGCAGTCCGATGGCGACCCCGAGGAAGGTGCCGAGAATCCCCACGGTGGTCAGCAGCGCCGGCGCCGCTCCCTGCAGCGCCTCCGCTCGACGCAGGGCCGTCGCCATCAGGGCCACCAGGAACAGCCCGAACAGCAACAACGCGAACAGACCAATCACCGTCAGCGGGCTCAGCCCCTGCAACGTGGCCAACAGCGCCTCGGCAATCCTTTCGAATATTCCGGTCATCTCTTCTCCTGTCGTACCATGAGTACGCTCTTGCATCGCCGTCTTCATTCCAAGCAAGAAAGAAGCCAGTGCAGGCAAGGCTGGCACCAGGCCGCACCCGGCGCCCGGCCGACCAATTATTGACGCCCATGGAGCGGAAGCGCGCTGCCCCCCCCAGAGAGGCGTCACTTTATTGGCTACCCTGATAACCGGTTTCTGGTTCTGGGAAACATCCGTGCAGTCAGCCAAGCACGGATGCACCCCAACCTCACACCGCGCAATCCACAACCTGTACATAGGCCGGCACACAGACATGTTCAGAGTCCGACTAGGTCGACGACCCTCCCCGGAATTACCCCTCTTGACCAAGGGCTCCCGGGCCGCAGTGTCCTGCCTGATTCTGATGCTCGTCGCTCTGGCGCCTGCACACGGAACGGAAACACGCCTGCTGGGCATCCAGCCGTTTCTTAGTGCTCCAGCTCTCTTCGAGCGCTACGCGCCGCTGCGCGACTGGCTTGCCGAGCAACTCGGGGTGCCCGTCCGAATCGAGTCGGCACGCACACGCGACGTTTTCCACGGCAGAATTTGGACCGAACGCTACGATCTCGTGTTCACGTCACCGCACGTTGTGCCTTTCTTGATCGAGGAGACGAATTATCGAGCTGTAGCGGCAACCCAGGACCGTTTGGCGATCCTGGTCGCCGTAATGCCGGAGGCACGGTTCAACCGCATCGAAGACTTGGCGAACAGCAAAATCGCCGCACCGTTCGAGGAAAGCCTTGCAGCCGCGTTCCTGAACCACATGCTCTCGAACCTTGTTTGGCCGGACGGATCATCACCCCCGACCGTCCGGCACCACCATCACCACAGTGGTGCCATCACCACATTTCTGCGCGGAGAAGCAGAAGCCCTGGTCCTGGTCACGGACGGCGATCTGATCGATGATCAACGTCGTGACGAGAGTGCGCAGACGCTGATGTCGCTGTACGATGGAACGCTCGTTCGAGTCATTTCGCAATCACCTAGTTTTCCGGGCATGACCCTCCTGGCCCGCGAAGAAGTGCTTGCAGGTTTACCGGACCTGGAGGACCAGCTGATCCGCATGCAGGACACACCCCATGGCCTGGAAGTACTCCGAGCCATCCGCCACCGAGGATTCGTCGCGATCGAGGAGACCGACTATCGCCCTTTTCGTCAAAGCGCCTTTGGAAGGGAATTACCTTCCCTTGGAGACGCAAAGAACGACCAAGGGAAGCACTAATTTGCGTGACCTTGATGGGCATCCGCCGGCCAGCCCCGGTAGAGTGGCAAGCTTTGCATCAATTCCCGTCCCACCATCGAAGACTGGCGCGTACGCGCCCCGGATGTCCTTCATGACTCGCCGCGGCCCGGCTCCAACCTGCTCTGGCCCAATCTCGGCCTGCATCGTCCCACAGGCGCCGGCGCCCCCCGCATGCGTCTGAATTTCGCCTGGCAGATCATCATCGGCACCGTCGCGATCCAGGTCGCGATGGTCGCAGCGCTGATGTTCAGCGGCATCTCCCAGGTGCAGCAGAACCAGTCGCAGATGCTGGAACGCTTTGCCGAGCAACAGGGCCGTCTGCTCTCCAGCGCGTTGACCCCCGGGCTCGCCTATGCGGATCCGGCGATGCTGCAGGACCTGCTCGAGCTCGTCGCGGACGACTCCCATGTCCTCTACGCCGTGGTGCTCGACGCCCAGGACCAGCCGATGGCGTCGGTGGGCATCTCGCCCGACACCATCCCGGAACGCGCAGACGGCACGCGCACCACGCCCGGGCAGATCGAGATCCTGCGCGACATTGAGCTGGCCGGGCAGCCACTCGGGACTCTGGCGGTGGGCTATTCCACCGATGCGATCGACGCCCTGTCCGCCACCCTCCTGCAGCGCAACGTACTGCTGGCGCTGGGCGTACTCGTGCTGTCCATGCTGGCCGCGGTGGTCTTCAGCCTGGTTGTTACTCGCCGCCTGCGCCTGCTGAACCAGGGCGGCAAGGCGTTGCAGGGCGGTCGTCTGGACCATCGCATCCCGGTGCGCTCGCACGACGAATTCGGTGACCTCGCCCGCACCTTCAACGACGTCGCCGCCCACCTGGGGTCCACCCAAACAACCCTGGAACAGCAGAACCAACAACTGAACCGCTCGGTCGCCCGCCTGGAGTCCATGCTCGGCGGTGCCAACGCGATCTTGTGGGAGGCTGATCCGCGCACCCACGAATGGGAGTTCGTGTCCGGCGACACCCGCCGTCTGCTGGGCTTCCCGGCCCACAACCTGGGCCGGGGCGAGCTGCGCGCCCGGCATATCCACCCGGCCGACCTGCCGCGCGTGCAGAATGCCGCCCGCGAGAGCCGGACCAGCCCGCGCACGGTGGACTACCGCTTCGCCCATCGCGACGGCCAGTGGCTGTGGCTGCGAGACATCCTCTCCTGGGCCCGTGACGCGGACGGCCGGGAGAGCCTGCGCGGCCTGACCCTTGATATCACCACCCACCGACGCACCACCGATGCACTGGCGGAAAGCGAGAACCGCTACCGCGACGTGGTGGACCACATCTCCGAGGTCATCTTCCGCACCGATGCCGAAGGCCACTGGACCCTGCTGAATCCAGCCTGGGAGGCCCTGACGGGGTTCAGCGTGGAAGAGACTCTCGGCCGCCCGCTGTGCGACTTCGTAGCCCCCGAGGACCACGACGACGCCCATAGCTTCTGTGCCACCCTCCTCGAAGGCGGCTCCCATTCCCAATCCGAGGAGATCCGTCTGCGCACCCGCGACGGTGACATCCGCTGGGTCAGCATCTACGCCAGTGCCCGCTTCGATGACCACGACCAGGTGATGGCGACCTTCGGCACGATGACCGACATCTCCGATCGCAAGGAGGCCGAAGACGAGATCCGGCGTCTCGCCTTCTTCGACGGGCTGACCCAACTGCCCAATCGCACCCTGCTGCACGACCGGCTGGGTCAGAGTCTCGCCAATACCGAACGCACCCGCCTGCATGGCGCATTGCTGTTCATCGATCTCGACAACTTCAAGGACATCAACGACACCCTCGGCCATGCAGTCGGCGATGACCTGCTACGCCAGGTCGCCGAGCGCATGCTGAACTCCGTGCGCGAGGCGGACACCCTCGCCCGCCTTGGGGGCGACGAGTTCGTCATCATCCTCAACGATCTGCACCCGGACCAGGCACGCGCGGCGACCCAGGCCGAGGCCGTGGGTCGCAAGCTCATCGAGATTCTGCGCGATCCTTTCAAGCTGGCGGGACAGAGGCGGCACGTAACGCCCAGTATCGGCGCCACGCTGTTCAGCGGCCGCAATCTGAGCGTGGAGGAGATCCTCAAGCAGGCGGACCTCGCCATGTACCGGGCCAAGAACGCCGGGCGCAACACCGTGCGCTTCTACGACCCCGAGCTGCACCGCGCCGTCGAGGCCCGATTCGAGCTGGAGAGCGAGCTTCGCCACGCCCTGGATCAGGATGCCTTCAGCGTGCACTACCAGCCACAGGTGAACACGTCGGGCGCGGTCATCGGGGCCGAGATCCTGGTGCGCTGGAAGCACGCCAGCCGCGGGATGATCTCGCCCGCCGAGTTCATCCCCGTGGCAGAACAGACCGGTCTGATTGTCCCGATTGGCCGCAAGGTGCTGCGCAAGGCCTGTGAACAGCTGGCTGCCTGGAAACACCAGCCCGCCTTTCGGGACCTCACCCTGTCGGTCAACGTCAGCGCGCGCCAATTCCGGCACAAGTACTTCGTGCGCGATCTCGCCCAGACGCTCGAGGCTACCGGCGCCCCGGGGCACCGCCTGAAGCTGGAGCTGACCGAGAGCATGCTGCTCGAAAACGTGGAGACCGTCATTGCCCACATCGAGGAACTGCGGAGCTTCGGCATCGAGTTCTCTCTGGACGACTTCGGGACCGGCTACTCCTCTCTCGCCTACCTCAAGCGACTGCCCCTCGCTCAGCTGAAGATCGATCAATCCTTCGTCCGCGACGTCCTGGACGATCCCAACGATGCCGCGATCGCCCAGATGGTGGTCAACCTGGCTCACACCCTCGACCTGGACGTCATCGCCGAAGGTGTGGAGAACGACCAGCAGCGGGCCTTCCTGTTCGGCCTCGGCTGTCGCCACTTTCAGGGCTACCTGTACGGCCATCCCGACACGCTGGCAAAACTTGAGGCCCTGGTACTGCGCCAGAGCGACAACGGAAATCCCGCAGCCCACCCCTAACCGTTCGTGTTCTTCGAATGGCTGGAGGCGTTTTTCGCCATTTTCATTCGTATAAATCGGATCTAAGGTGACGGGTATTGCAACCTAGTCAACCGGAGGCGAATCGCCATGAGCACCAAGGTCCTGATCCTGTACTACTCCACCTGGGGCCACATCGAGCAGATGGCCGAAGCTGTGGCCCGCGGCGCCCGCGAGGTACCGGATACCGAAGTCACGATCAAGCGCGTCCCCGAACTGATGCCGGATGACGTGGCCCGCAATGCCGGGGCCAAGCTCGACCAGGCCGCCCCCATCGCCAAGCCTGAAGAACTGGCGGACTACGACGCGATCATCATCGGCACCCCTACCCGCTTCGGCCGGATGGCCGCGCAGATGGCCAACTTCCTCGATCAGACCGGTGCCCTGTGGTTCGGCGACAAGCTGGTCGGCAAGGTCGGGAGCGTGTTCAGCTCCACCGCCTCGCAGCACGGCGGCCAGGAGACCACCCTGATCTCGACCATCGTGAACCTGCTGCACTACGGCATGACCGTGGTTGGTCTACCCTACACCGAGAAGCGCCTGCTCGATGTCAGCGAGGTCTGCGGCGGCACCCCCTACGGGGCGACCACGCTGGCGGACGGCGACGGCTCGCGCCAGCCGAGCGAGAACGAACTGGGCATGGCCGCCTCGCAGGGGCGTCACGTCGCAGAGGTCGCGCGGGCCCAGCGCCTGGGGCGCGACGCCGGCTGACCTGCCACAGGCACGTCCGACAGGGGCCGCACGCCCTGACCGGATGTTGCCTGGGCGCAAACCCGGTCGGGCACAGGCCCGGCCGCACCGACTGGGGACATCGATCCGCAGCATTACAAGGAGAGGATGGAAATGGACAACACGCTAGACGACAGTGGCAAGCTCGTACTCCGCCTGGCCCTCGGGATCATGATCCTGCTGCACGGCATCGCCAAACTGACCGGCGGCATCAGCGGCATCGAAGGCATGGTTACGAACGCGGGACTCCCGGCGATCCTCGCCTATGGCGTCTACATCGGCGAGATCCTCGCCCCGATCCTCGTCATCATCGGGCTGTATTCGCGCATCGGCGCGGTGATTATCGCCATCAACATGGTCTTCGCCATCGCGCTCGCCCATGCTCACGAGGTCTTCCTGCTCACCAGCACCGGCGGCTGGGCCCTCGAGCTGCAGGGGATGTTCCTGTTCGCGGCGATCGCCCTGGCCCTGACCGGTCCGGGCCGGTTCGCGATCAACCGCCTGTAGTCCTCACGGCATCTTGGGGCGGCGCAATGCCGCCCCTTTCAGGTACCATGCGCGACCCTGATCCCCGCGCAGACCGTCCGCCATGAGCAATGCCCAGACGCTGATCCTCGCTGCCCCACAGATCCTCCCGGTAGTCCCCCGCGACACCCTTCTGCAAGACCACGCCCTGATCATCCGCGACGGAAAGATCCACGCGATCGAACCGCAAGCCACCGCGCGCGCCAACCATCCCGAGGCGGAATACCGCGATCACCCCGGCCATATCCTGATCCCCGGCCTGGTGAACGCCCACACCCACTCCGGCATGAGCCTGCTGCGTGGCATCGGCAGCGACCGCCCGCTGATGGAATGGCTCAAGGGATACATCTGGCCCGCCGAGGGCAAGCTGCTCTCCCCCGAATTCGTTCGCGCAGGCACCCGCCTCTCCATAGCCGAGATGCTGCGCGGGGGCACGACGTGCTTCAGTGACATGTACCTGTTCGTGGACGATGCGGCCCGGGTGGTCGACGAGACCGGGATCCGTGCCTCGCTGGGTCTCACCGTGTTCGACTTCCCCACGCCCTGGGCCAGCACGGCAGACGAATACTTCCAGCGCGGCGCGGACGTCGTCGCGAACTGGGGGCACCATGACCGGATCGCCTTCAATGTCGCCCCGCACGCGCCATACACCGTGGGGGATACAAGCCTGGAGCGCGTGGCGGCCCGTGCCCGCGAACTGAACGTGCCCATCCACATGCATGTCCACGAGACGGCCAGCGAGGTCGCTGACGCCCTGCGCGACCAGGGCGAACGGCCATTGGCCCGCCTCGCACGCCTTGGCATGCTGGACCAGCCCTTCATCGCGGTGCACATGACCCAGGTCGACGATACCGACCTGGACCTGCTGCGCGAACGCCCGGTCTCCATCGCCCACTGCCCGGAATCCAATCTGAAACTGGCCTCCGGCTTCTGTCCTGTCACACGCTTGCAGGACGCTGGCATCAACATCGCCCTCGGGACCGACGGCACCGCCTCCAACAACGATCTCGACATGATCGGCGAGATGCGCACCGCCGCACTGCTGGCCAAGGGCGTCAGTGGCGATGCCGCCGCCCTGCCCGCCACCGCGGCGCTGGAGATGGCCACCCTCGGGAGTGCCACCGCCCTGGGACTCGCGGATCGGATCGGCTCGCTGGAGCCCGGCAAACAGGCCGATGTGGTCGCAGTAGACCTGCAGGCGCTGGAACTGCAACCGGCGCACGACCCCAGTGCACAGATCGTTTACGCCGCAACCCGCGATGCCGTGCGCGATGTCTACGTGGCCGGACGGCCGTTGCTCCGCAACCGCGAACTGCTTACGCTGAACTCGCAGGACCTCCGCGCCGAAGCCGAGTACTGGCGCATCCGGGTGCTGGAAACGCAGCAGCCCACTGCCTGAGGGAAACACTGATCAATGTACACGCTCGCGTTGGTACCCCAGGTTTTCCAAGACAAGGCGCGGTGCGCAGCCGATAGTTGTTCTACCGGCAAGGGCCGCAACGCAGGATCGGGGAACCTGGGGTGCCAACCCCGAGGGGCTCGGCCGCTCTTGCGCGCGCACGGCGTTGCGGCTCCCTTGTGCAGAATGACTGCACGGCAGTCACCGCGCCTTGTTCGCACGCAACAGCGACTCGAGCGCGAACGTGTACATCAATCAGTGTTTCCCTGAGCGAGACAGACGCCATGAGCCCCGAACCCCTCTCCCAAACTTCTGCGCACGCAAACGTCGATAGCGCCGAGATCCACAAATTCACCCGTCGGGCCCACGAATGGTGGGACCCGAAGGGCCCCTTCGCCACGTTGCACGCGATCAACCCGTTGCGCCTCGAATGGATCGACGGCCAGGCGGACCTCGCCGGCAAGAAGGTACTGGACGTTGGCTGCGGTGCCGGCATCCTCTCCGAGGCAATGGCGGTTCGCGGCGCTCAGGTCACCGCGCTGGACGCCGGCGCCGAACACCTGGAGGTGGCACGCGAACACGCGGTGGAGGCAGGGCTTGAGATCCACTACCTGCACACCACCGCCGAGGCGCACGCCGAACGTCACGCCGGCGACTACGATGTGGTGACCTGCCTGGAGATGCTGGAGCACGTGCCCGATCCGGACGCCGTGATCGACGCCCTTGCAACGCTCGTGCGCCCCGGCGGCTGGCTATTCCTGTCCACCATCAACCGAACTCCGCGCGCCTTTGCCGAGGCCATCGTGGGGGCCGAATACGTATTGCACATGCTGCCCACCGGCACCCATGAGTACGGACGCTTCATTCGCCCCTCCGAACTGGGCACCGCCCTGCGCCGCCACGGGTTCGAGGTCACCGCGATGACCGGCCTGACCTATTCACCCCTGAGCGGGCGTTATCGTCTGGTCGCCCGCACCGACGTGAACTACCTGATGGCCGCCCGCCGCGACGAAGCCGGCCCCGACGAATGACCCGCGAACTCGGATCGGTCCTGTTCGACCTCGACGGGACCCTGCTGGACACCGCTCCCGACATGCATGCGGCCCTGGTCACCCTGATGGCCGAACACGACCGTGCGCCGCTGGCGTTCGAGGTCGTGCGTAACTTTGTCTCCCACGGGTCCCGGGCCCTGGTGGATCTCGCCTTCCCGGACGCCGATCCCGCCTTCGCCGAGCATCTCAAGAAGCGCTACCTGGAGATCTACGCCCGCGACCTGTGCCGGACCACCGCCCTGTTTCCCGGACTCGCGGACCTGCTGGACACCTGCGAGGCCCGCGGCTGGCCCGTCGGCGTGGTGACCAACAAGCCGGGCTGGCTGACCGATCCGCTGCTGGAGGCCCTCGGGCTGCATTCGCGCATGGCAGCCGTCGTCAGCGGCGATACCCTGCCCCAGCGCAAACCCGCCCCGGAACCCATGTGGCTGGCCGCCCGGCAGACCGGCCTGCCGCCGGAACGCCACTGCTACTGGGGCGATGCAGAACGCGACATCGCGGCCGGACGGGCCGCCGGCATGCCCACCCTGATCGCCAACTGGGGCTACATCGACGCCAACCAGCGTCCGGATCAATGGGGCGCCGATGCCGCCCTGGAACAGCCGAACGACTTCTGGGCCTGGTACGCCGACGGAGCCGCCACGGAGCCCGGACTTGCGAGCTGAATCCGCCCACCTCGGCGCCCCGCACGCCGGAAACAGGGCCTGAGCACCCATGTCGCCCCGTATCCGTTCGGCCTACCGCCACTGTCGCCAGCGTGCCAAGGCGCATTACGAGAACTTCCCCGTGGCCTCCTGGCTGCTGCCCAGCCGCCTGCGCGGCCCCGTGGCGGCGATCTACTGCTTCGCCCGCGACGCCGACGACCTGGCCGACGAGGACCCGCGCCCGGTCGCCGAGCGGCGCCAGGCACTGCTGGCGATGCAGGAACGCGTGCAGGTCCTGGAAGACCCCGCCGCCGAGCACGAACCCGAATGGATTGCCCTGGCGGACGCCCGCGCCCGCTTCGACCTCCCGGCCGCGCCGTTCTCCGACCTGATCGACGCCTTCCTGCAGGACCTGGAACAGCCCCGCTATGCGACCTTCGGCGAGGTCATGGACTACTGCCGCCGCTCGGCCAACCCGGTTGGCCGGCTCATGCTGCACCTGAACGGCAACCCGACCGACGAGATGCTGGGGTACTCGGACGCCATCTGCTCGGCGCTGCAGCTGATCAACTTCTATCAGGACCTGCAGCAGGACCTGCGGGAGAACAACCGCATCTACCTACCGCAGGAAGAGATGGACCAGTACGGCGTGACCGAGGCGATGCTGGCCACCGGGCAGACCACCTTCCAGCTACGCAACCTGATGCAGTTTCAATACGCCCGCGCCGACCGGCTGCTGCGCGCCGGGGCGCCGCTGGGCGGGCTGCTGCGCGGGCGCATGGGGCTGGAGATCCGGGCGATCATCAACGGCGGGGCACGCATCCTCTGGCGGCTGCGCCAGCAGGACGACGTCTTTGCCCGACCGCGCCTGCGCACCCGCGACGCCTGGATCATCCTGAGCCACAGCCTTCGACCGCGCCGCCGAAGACCGTAGGGATCGAGCCGCCGAGAACCCCTGGTTAAGCTGAGGGCTTAAAAGGCATCAAGCGGCAATGCCCTCGACCGTAAGGTGCTGGAGGTCAGTTCGTTCGCTTGCGTGCTCAAAGGTAATGGCGCAAACACCACCACTGGCATCGACATCCAGGGTCGTGTTCTCGTCAAGCGAGCGGGTTTCGGCCACGCTATCGCCTCGGAATTCGATATAAAGCGTATCCGTATCCCCGAAGTACTGGAGTTTCATGGCTGGAACCCTCGATCGAAAAAGGCGTTGTGAACGGTTTCTCCATCCGGCAGCAGAACAACGCGAAGGTAGCGTCCTTCAGCCTCCTCGACACGAGCCCATCTGCGGATACGCCCATCGCCTTGGACTTCTTCGCACAACGGTTGGTCGATTGCACTACTGATCCAGTGATCCCGGATCATTCGCCGATCCGGCCTCTCGCGTACAGTCTCGAAGTAACGTGTCGTCTTCACCGGAACGTCCCTGTTACCGGTTGCTATTGTTCAAAGCTTCCGCCGAGAACGGATCGCCGTCAAGCCGCTCACACTACCTTGCTGTAGCGCGGCGCGCCCTCCGTCTTCAGATAGGCGTCGAAGGCCATGGCGACGTTGCGCAGCAGCAACCGCCCGCGCGGCAGGATCTCCAGCCGCTCCGCGCCGATCCGCACCAGTCCATCGGCCTCCATGCCCTGAAGCCGCTCCAGTGCATCCCCAAAGACCTCGCCGAACGCGATCCCGTGGCGCACCTCGATCGCGGCGAAATCGATGCGCGAATGGCACATGAGCTCGGTAATCACGTCCCGGCGCAGCCGATCGTCGGCACTCAGTTCGAGTCCGCGAAACACCGGAAGGCGCCCGGCATCCAGCCGCGCGTAATAGGCATCCAGCTCGCGCAGGTTCTGGCTGTAGGTGGCGCCCACCTTGCCGATGGCCGTCGGACCCAGTGCCACCAGGTCGTACTCCGCCCGTGTGGAATAGCCCTGGAAATTGCGCTGCAGCGTCCCGGCGCGCTGGGCCGTGGCCAGTTCGTCGTCCGGCAGGGCAAAGTGGTCCATGCCGATGTAGACATAGCCGGCATCGGTCAGGCGAGCGATGGTGGTCTCGAGGATCGCCAGCTTCTCCGCGGCGTCCGGCAGATCGGCCTCGCGGATCTGGCGCTGAGTCTTGAACATCTGCGGCAGGTGCGCGTAGTTGTAGATCGCCAGGCGCTCCGGACGCAGCTCCAGCGCGCGTTCCAGCGTGGCGGTATAGGTCTCCACCGTCTGCAGGGGAAGGCCGTAGATCAGGTCCAGGTTGGTGGATTCGAAGCCGTTGGCCCGCGCCTGCTCCACCGCCCGCGCGGTCACCTCGAACGGCTGGATGCGGTTCACCGCCCGCTGCACGTTCGGGTCGAAATCCTGCACCCCGAGGCTGATCCGGTTAAAACCCAGCTCGCCCAGCAGCGGGATGGTGCCGGGCCGCACCGCGCGCGGATCAATCTCGATGGAGAACTCGCGGGCATCGCTTTCGTCCAGGCGGAAGTGCCTCGCCAGCGTCGCCATCACCCGGCGCAGATCGTCATCGCCAAGATAAGTCGGCGTGCCCCCCCCAAAGTGCAGCTGGCCGACAGTGCGTTCCCGGTCGAACAGCTCGCCCTGCAGTTCGGCCTCGCGCTCCAGATACTGCAGGTAGCGCTGAGCGCGCTGGTAATTTCCAGTGATGACCTTGTTGCAGGCGCAGTAGAAGCACACCGTGTCGCAGAACGGCACATGAACATACAGGGACAGCGGCCGCGCCGGGTCCGCCCCGTTGGTGGCCTGCGCCGCCTCGGCATAGGCGCGGTCGTCGAAGCCCTCGTGAAACTGTGGCGCGGTGGGATACGACGTGTACCTCGGCCCGCTCACGTCGTAGCGGCGCAGGATTTCGGGGTCAAACACCAGGCGTTGTTCCATTCGGGGCTCCACAACCGTGCGCCGCGCACTCGCGACCTTGGTTCTGCAGACTACGGCCGCACGCCAGGCCCGAGCTTGATACAGGTCAACAATCCGCCTTCATGGCGCCCTCTCCCGCCCCCTGTGCTGCCTGTGCTAGCCTTCTCCTCCCTGTTCGACACCCGCCACGCGAGAGCGCATGTCCCCCGACGAGTATTGCGAGGAGAAGGCCGCGCAAAGCGGCTCCAGCTTCTACTACGCGTTCCGCTTTCTGGAGCCGGATCGCCGTCGCGCCATCACGGCGCTGTACGCCTTCTGCCGGGAAGTCGACGACATCGTCGACGAGGTGAGCGAGGAGAGCATTGCGCGCACCAAGCTCGACTGGTGGCGCCAGGAGATCGAACGCCTGTTCGCCGGCGAACCCCGCCACCCCATCACCCAGGCACTGCAGCCGCACATCGCCGCCTTCGACCTTGGTCGCGAGTACTTCGACGAGATCATCGACGGCATGCAGATGGATCTGGACTACGACAGCTATCCGGACTTCACCACTTTGTCGCTGTACTGCTACCGCGCGGCCAGCGTCGTGGGCATCCTGTCCGCCCACATCTTCGGCTACACCGATCGGCGCACTCTGAAGTACGCCCACGACCTCGGCATGGCGTTGCAGCTCACCAACATCCTGCGCGACGTCCACGAGGACGCCATGCGCGGCCGGGTGTACATCCCCATGGACGAGCTCAGCAAGCACGGGGTCAAGCCGGAGGAATTCCAGATCAACATCACCGACGACCGCCACCGCGCCCTGTTCGCGGAGCAGGCGGAACGGGCGCGACGCTACTACGAACGCGCCGAGGAACACCTCCCGGACGCCGACCGCTACGCCCAGCGCCCGGGCCTGATCATGGCGGCCATCTACCGCACCCTGCTCGACGAGATCGCCGACGACGGCTACCGCGTGCTGGAACACCGCGTGCGCCTGACCCCGATCCGCAAGTTGTGGATCGCGTGGCGCACCGCACGCCGCCTGAAGCGCGAACAACGCCGCCGCGCGACCTGATGCCATGATCTCCGGCTCACCCCACGCGCCCGTCGTCGTGGTCGGCGCGGGCTGGGCCGGCCTGACCGCCACGCTGGCGCTTGCACGCGCCGGGCACCCCGTGCACCTGATCGAGGCCGGCAAGGCCCCCGGTGGCCGTGCCCGCAGCCTCGACCTGGACGGCACCCCGCTCGACAACGGCCAGCACATCCTGGTCGGGGCCTGCCAGCAGACCCTGCAGCAGATCCGTTCGGTCGGCATCAACCCCGAGCAGGCGTTTCAGGCCCTGCCCTTCGGCCTGCGCATGTTCGAGCCCACCGCCCGGCCGCAGGACCCGGCGTTCCAGCTGGAACCACGTTCGCCCCGGTTGCCCGCCCTGGCCGCCGCGCTTTACCGGGCGCTTGCGAAGCACTCTCTTGGTACACGCCTGCGTGCACTGTCCGGCGCCGCCGCCATGTTGCACCGGCCCCTGCGCCACGATCTCCCCGTCCTCGACTGGCTGCGCCAGCGTCGTCAGCCCGACGCCCTCATTCGGAGCCTGTGGGACCCGTTGTGCCTGGCGGTGATGAACACCCCGACCCGAACCGCCTCGGCCCGCATCTTCCAGAACGTCCTGCGCCTGGCACTCAATCATGGCCCGGAGGCCGCGCGCCTTCTCCTCCCCGCGCGGCCACTCGGCGAGCTGTTCCCGGAACCGGCTGTCCAGGAACTCCGGGAGCGTGGCGCTAGAGTGGATCTTGGCCGCCGCATCACCGCCATTGAGCGCAGCACGACTCACGACGCCGCCCCCTACCGCCTGCGCGATCGCCAGGGCGTGGCGAGCCCGGCGCGCGGCGTGATCCTGGCCGCCCCTCCAGCCGCCGCCGCTGCCCTGCTTCCGCACGAAACCGGCTGGGAGGCGACGCACCAGGGCCTGAATGCCATGGGCGCCCGCAGCATCTGCACGGTCTACCTGCGCTATGCGCGGCGCCTTGATGATCTTCCGCCACTACAGGGGCTGCTGGACCAGCATGGCCAATGGCTGATCGCGCGGAATGTCGCCGGGGCGCCACACTGGCTGGCGGTCGTGATCTCCGCGGCCGACGACCTCGAACCGTTGACGGCGGATGCACGATGGCGCACCGTCGCCCGCTCCCTGGCCCAAACCTTCCCCGAACTGGGCGAACCCGAGACCGGCCACAGCATTTGCGAACGCCGCGCGACGCTGGACGCGCAAGCCGGTCTGGATGCACGTCGCCCGCCGGCCCGCACGCCCTGGCCGGGGTGTTATCTGGCCGGGGATTACCTGACGCCTGCACTGCCGTCCACGCTCGAAGCGGCCGTACAATCTGGACTAGAATCGGCGCACCTGTACCTGGAGGACCATCCTTGACCGATCTCGATATTCCCCGCCTGCTCGCCTACCGCCCGGAACCCGGCGCCTTCGATGAACGCGTGATCCTGGTCACCGGGGCCGCCGACGGCATCGGCCGCGCGGTTGCCGAGGCCTGTGCCGCGGCCGGCGCGATCGTGGTCCTGCTGGACAAGGACCTGAAGGGCCTCGAAGCGGTCTATGACCGGATCGAACAGGCCGGTCACCCGCAGCCCGCGATCTACCCACTGAATCTCGAAGGCGCGACGGTCAAGGACTATGGTGACCTGGCGGAGAACATCCGCGACTCGCTGGGCCGCCTGGACGGGCTGGTACTGAACGCGGGCTGGGCCGGCGCCCTGATGCCGATGAAGAACTACGACCCGGAGCTGTGGTTCAAGGTCATCAACAGTAACCTGCACGGCCCGTTCTTCCTCACGCAGGCCGTCCTGCCGCTGCTGGAGGCCAGTCCCACCGGGAGCCTGGTCGTGTCCACCCAGAACGCGCGCAAGGCCTTCTGGGGCGCCTTCGGCATGGCCAAGGCGGCCCAGGACGGCCTGATCGACATCCTGTCGCACGAGCATCGCAACGAACCGCGCTTCCTGCACGTGAACGGTATCGACACCGGCCCCGTGCGCACCCGCTTCCGCGCCGGGCATTATCCCGGGGAAAACCCCGACCTACTGCCCGAGCCCGAGGCCGTGGTTGGCCCCTATCTGTACTTCCTGGACCCCGGCGACCGCACCACCACCGGTCTGAACATCAGCCTGGAAGGCCAGGTCCCGGTCCCCCACGCGGCGTCCTGAACCGCAGGGGCGTCAGGCGCGCGGTCGTTTTCCGGCCGGGCGCCCTTTGCGCACCTTCCCACTACCCGCGCGCGGCTTGCCGCCCTTGGGCGCGGCAGAGCGTGCCCCGGCCTTGCCCGCTGGCGCTGGCTTGCCACCGGGACGCGCCGCAGCCTCGACGCCGTTGTGCTGCGTCTGGAAGGTCTGGCCGCGCTTTTTCAGCGCCTTGCCGCCACGGGTGATGCGCCCGCCGGTGGACGGGCGTGCCGCACCCTGACCGGTCCCAGCCGGCTGCCAGGTCGGCACCAGGTGATGCTTGCCATTGCCGATCAGGTCCGCACGCCCCATCCGTTGCAGGGCATCACGCAGTAGCGGCCAGTTGTTCGGATCGTGATAGCGCAGGAACGCCTTGTGCAGACGCCGCGCGCGCACCCCGCGAGGCACCGGGACGCGTTCGCTGGTGGTGCGCCGAATGCCGCGCAACGGGTCACGCCCCGAGTGCCACATGGCGGTGGCCAGGGCCATGGGACTGGGCAGGAACGCCTGCACCTGGTCGGCGCGGAAGTCGTTGCGCTTCAGCCAGAGCGCGAGCTGCAGCATGTCCTGGTCGGTGGTCCCGGGATGCGCGGCGATGAAATACGGGATCAGGTACTGCTCCTTCCCGGCCGCCTTCGAGTACTTCTCGAACATGGCCTTGAACCGGTCATAGGTCCCCATGCCCGGCTTCATCATGCGGGAAAGTGGTCCGGTTTCCGTATGTTCCGGGGCAATCTTCAGGTAACCCCCCACATGGTGGGTCACCAGTTCTTTCACATACTCCGGTGACTCGATCGCCAGGTCGTAGCGCAGCCCGGAGGCAATCAGGATCTTCTTGATGCCCGGCAACGCCCGTGCCTTGCGGTACAGGCGAATGAGCGGCGCGTGGTCGGTGTCCAGGTTGCTGCAGATGCCCGGGTACACGCAGGACAGTCGCCGGCAGCTCTGCTCGATATTCGGGTCCTTGCAGGCCAGGCGATACATGTTGGCGGTCGGGCCGCCCAGATCCGAGATCACGCCGGTGAACCCGTCCACCTTGTCGCGGATCTCCTCGATCTCGCGCAGCACGCTGTCCTCGGAGCGGCTCTGGATGATCCGCCCTTCGTGTTCGGTGATGGAACAGAACGTACAGCCGCCGAAACAGCCGCGCATGATGTTCACCGAGAAGCGGATCATCTCCCACGCCGGGATGCGCGCAGCCCCGTAGGAAGGATGCGGGGCCCGGGCATAGGGCAGATCGAACACCGCGTCCATCTCGGGCGTCGACAGCGGGATCGGTGGCGGGTTGAGCCAGACCTCCTTGTCCCCGTGGCGCTGCACAATCGCGCGGGCATTCCCCGGATTGGTCTCCAGATGCAGCACCCGCGAGGCATGCGCGTAGAGCACTGCGTCGCCCTTCACCTGCTCGAAGGCCGGAATACGGATCACCGTTTGGTCGCGCGGGGTGCCGCGCGGGATATCCCGGTGAAAACGCACGACCTTCGCGCCCGCCTCCGCTTCGGCCGCCTGCGCATCCTGTGCCTCGGCATCGGCGCAGGTCTCGGGCGAGACCATGGCGTAGGGGTCGGGGTTGGCATCCACCGGTCCAGGGGTATCGACCTCGCTGGAATCCAGCTCGACGTAGCCGGCGGGCACGGTATCGCGCAGCAGGGCCGTCCCGCGCAGGTCCGTGATCTCGCGCGGGTGCTCGCCCGCGGCCACGCGATGGGCGAGTTCCACCAGTGCACGCTCGGCGTTGCCGAACAGCAGGATATCGGCGCGCGAATCCAGCAAGACGGAGCGACGCACCTTGTCCTGCCAGTAGTCGTAGTGCGCGATACGCCGCAGGCTGGCCTCGATCCCGCCGGCCACGACCGGCACGTCCTTGTAGGCCTCGCGGACGCGCTGGGCGTAGACGATCACCGCGCGGTCCGGGCGTTTGCCGTGCACGTCCCCCGGCGTATAGGCATCGTTGGAGCGGATCTTCCGCTCCGCGGTGTAGTGGTTGACCATCGAGTCCATGTTCCCGGCGGTTACGCCGAAGAACAGGTTCGGTCGCCCCAGGGCCCGGAACGGCTCGGCCGAGGTCCAGTCCGGCTGCGCAAGGATCCCCACGCGGAACCCCTGCGCCTCCAGCAACCGGCCGATGATCGCCATGCCGAAGCTCGGGTGGTCCACGTAGGCATCGCCGGTCACCAGCACGATGTCGCAGCTGTCCCAGCCGAGATCGTCCATTTCCTCGCGCGTGGTTGGCAGAAACGGCGCCGTGCCAAAGCGCTTGGCCCAGTAGGGCTTGCGGGCGAACAGGGAATCGGGTGCTGCGGACATGACCAGGCTTCTTCCGGCGGACGCCGGCAACAGGAAATGCGCGCATTACACGCCGGGGGCGCCCCAAGATCAACAGGGCACGCCCGCGGGCGGGACTTCGCAGTGGTTGACCGGGCCGCCGGAAACGGCCCGGCTCGCGTCAGTAGCGCTCGATGAACAGATCGATCGCAGGACTCAGCGCGCCGCGCCAGCGCTGCGCCAGGGACTCCTCCCAGCGCGGATCCACCTCGCGGGCCGTCTCCACCATGCAGTTCAGCCACACCCCGTAGAGTTCCGGTGCCACCGGTACGCGGCCATGACGGCTATGCACCTCGGCCATCTTTTCCATGGTCGGGGCCACGAAGCTCTCGCCCTCGGCGTAGCTGATCGCGGTGGAAACCGCCTGGCCCAGGGCCCGTTTCTGCTGCGACCAGTTGGTGGTCGTGAACGCCTGCGCCACCCGCTCGTCGGCGGCGAGAAAACGTTCGTAGAAGCGATCCACGAAGTTGCCGGCCCGCCGACAACGCCCGTAGCTCTGGTGAACATCGGAGTAGCTCATCAAAACCCCCATTCCCGAAAAAGCGCGATTCTACCGGGATTGCTCCGAGGGGGGCTAATCCAGATCAACCCCGGGAGCAGGAACACATCAGGGTTTCCCAGCTACAGAGGACGGCCATCAACGTCCCTCGAGAACCCCTGCGTACTGGATACCGGCGAGACGTGCGAGATCGCGATCGAACGTGGTCAGATCATTCGGCCCGAAGTCCTCCAGACTGGAATGCCCACAGGCCCGCGCCAGTACTTTCATCAACTCGGTGGAACCGTTCAGGAAGCGCTCCAGCCGCTCGCTCCCCTCCTGCGGGTCCAGCCGGCTGCGCAGTTTCGGATCCTGGGTCGCGACACCACTGGGGCACTGATTGGTATGGCACATCCGCGCACTCACGCAGCCCACGGCCTGGATCGCCGAATTGGCGAGGGCAATCCCGTCCGCACCGAGGGCCAGGGCCTTCACGAAGTCCGCGGGCGTACGCAGCCCACCGGTGACCAGCAGCGTCACCCGTCCAGTGGCCCCGTTGGCATCGAGAAAGCGCCGCGCCCGTGCCAGCGCCGGGATGGTAGGCACGCTGATGTGATCTCGCAGCAGGGCCGGCGCGGCGCCCGTGCCGCCGCCTCGGCCATCCAGGATCAGGTAGTCGGCGCCAGCCTCCAGGGCAAAGGCCAGGTCCGCCTCGATGTGGTTGGCCGACAGCTTGAATCCGATCGGCACACCCCCCGTCTTCTCGCGTACCGCGTCCGCAAACCGGCGAAAATCGTCCGGGCTTTGCAAATCGGCATGGGCAGCGGGTGAATGGGCATCCTGCCCCGCCTCGATCCCACGCACCCGCGCAATCTCGTCACTTACCTTGCTGCCCGGAAGAACCCCGCCCAGCCCGGTCTTCGCGGCCTGGCCGGCCTTGAAGTGAAACGCCTGAATCTTGTCCAGAACCTCGTCCGAATAGCCAAACTGCGCCGGCCCCAACTCGAACAGGTAGCGCGAATTCTCTGCCTGCTCGGCGTCCAGCATGCCCCCCTCGCCGGAGCAGATACCGGTCCCGGCCCGCTCTGCCCCGCGCGCCAGGGCGATCTTTGCCTCGCGCGAAAGCGCACCAAAGCTCATGTCCGACACCAGCAGCGGAATCGCCAGCTCCAGCGGGCGCTTCGCCTCGGGGCCGATCACCAGCGAGGTGCCCACGTCGGCATCTTCGTCGAGCGGGCGTGTGGCCAGTTGCGCCGCCAGGAGCTGCAGCCCGTCCCACGCGGGCAACCGATCGCGCGGGACACCCATGGCCACCGTTGTGCCATGGCGTCCCACCCCCTCCAGCCCGTCGCGGGCCAGGGCGTGAATCCACTCGACATGCGGTTCAACCGCGCTGTTACGGGGACTCGGGGCCTGATCGCCCTGATCCGATGCCTCGGAATCCCCTTCCGCCGCGCTCGCGGGCTGACCCACCGCGTCCTGATCGAATTGCGCATGCGTCCCGTCGCAGTACGGCAGATTGCCGGACTGCTTGCACTGACACAGGTACGCCTCGCCGTCCTCTTCCGCCGTGAAGATCAACGGCTCGATGCCGGAGCCCTCGTGCGACCCATCGCAGAAAGGCTGATCCTTCGAGCGCCCACAGCGACAGAACGCATACTCCTCGCCCTTTGTCAGTTCCACTCCCCGGGGTTCCACTGCGGCGATAATCGGTTCAGCCATCGGATGCTCCTTGCGCTCGGTTTGAATCGTCCTCATCTGTGACAGTGAAAGTCGCACAAATTTCCGAATCCTCGCCGGCGCCGTATGATGACGTCGTCGCATCCAGCCCCGGGGAACATCATGAGCACCGCCGACCACCGCCATACCCGCCGCGATTACACCCGCGCCGAACTTCGCCGCGGCGACCTGCACCAAAACCCGCTCAGCCTGCTGAATGAGTGGCTGGAGGCCGCCCGCGAAGCCGGCAACCCGGACCCCACCGCCATGATCCTGGCCACCGCCGACGCCGACGGCCAGCCCTCCGCTCGCACCGTTCTGCTCAAGCACGTCGATCCCGAGGGCCTGGCCTGGTACACCGACTCGCGCAGCCGCAAGGGCCAGGACCTGAGCGAAAACCCGCGGGCCGCCCTGTTGTTCTACTGGCCCGAGACCGAGCGCCAGATCCGGGTCGAAGGCCCGGTCACCGCCCTCCCGGGCGACCTGGCCGATACCTACTTCCACCAGCGCCCGCGCGGCAGCCAGATTGCCGCGGCGGCCTCGACCCAAAGCCACCCGGTCGCCGGCCGCGACGAACTCGAGCAGCGTGTACGTTCGCTGGAGCAGCAATACCCGGAGGGCGACATTCCGCGCGACCCCGCCTGGATCGGCTACCGCCTGCAGCCCGAACTGTTCGAATTCTGGCAGGGCCGCCCCAATCGGCTGCACGACCGGTTCCAATACCACCGTGCGGGAAGCGACTGGGAAATCACCCGCCTGATGCCTTAGAGAGACGCTGATCCGCGCATCCCCGGCCCGGCTACCGCTCGGCCAACCGAATCTGCTAGGATTCGCTCCGTCGTGGCGGTTCGACCCCGCATGACAAGAAGATTCGGAGAGGTGCCGGAGTGGTCGAACGGGGCGGTCTCGAAAACCGTTGTACTCTCGCGAGTACCGAGGGTTCGAATCCCTCCCTCTCCGCCAGATTCAAGCAAAGGGGCCCGAGTGGCCCCTTTTGCATGTCTGGCCTCTGCAGTTTTGGGGTTCGAACCCGAGGAATCGAAAATGACGGTTCGACTGGCAGCGCGCAGCGATGCCAGAACGTCGCCGCAGGCGACGACCCGAAGGGCGAGGCGCGAAGTGCCGAGTAATCCCTCCCTCTCCGCCAGATTCCGCAAGCACCTCTCATGTCACATGCGACCGTCTTACAGGCACAAAAAAAGCGGCCCGGTTTCCCGAGGCCGCTTTCTTGTTATTCAAAGCTGGTGGGCGGTACTAGGTTCGAACTAGTGACCCCTGCCGTGTGAAGGCAGTGCTCTACCGCTGAGCTAACCGCCCGAAGCGCGGACAAGATTAGGGTTCAAGCGAGCGAACGTCAAGCGTTGCATGCCGAATATCGCGCTCCCATCGCCCCCTTCGCCAGGAGACCTGGCACCGCCCCCGGTTGCCAGCCCGTCCCCCTTGCCAGACAATGCCCAGCCTCGGAGAGGTGGCAGAGTGGTCGATTGCACCGGTCTTGAAAACCGGCAGGGGTGAAAGCCCCTCGAGGGTTCGACAAGGCGGCGCAGCCGCCGCAGGACGTTGCCGCCAGGCAACGCCCGGAGGGTGAGGACCGCAGGTCCGAATCTATCCCTCCCTCTCGTGGCCGCCAGGCCACGCGGGCCACCCTCGGTTGCCAGCCCGCCCTCCTTGCCAGACAATGCCCAGCCCCGGAGAGGTGGCAGAGTGGTCGATTGCACCGGTCTTGAAAACCGGCAGGGGTGAAAGCCCCTCGAGGGTTCGAATCCCTCCCTCTCCGCCATTTCCAATTTCAAAGATTTAGCCGAAGCACTGTGCCGCCCAGCCCCAGCGTTCCGGGATTCGAACCCGAGAATCCAGAAAGCCGGTTCGACCGGTGGCGCAACGCGACACCGGAACGCCGCAGCAACGCGAAGGCGGCCCGAAGGGCGGCCAGCCGCGCTGGCCGTAATCCCTCCCTCTCCGCCATTTCCTGTGTCCCGGGCCGAAGGCCTTTCTCGGCCCTCCCCGGTAACGTTTCCCTCTCGGCCCCACCCCAACACATAGCCCATCTGTTATGTGTCATATAGAACAAGTTAGATAGAAGAAAATGGACTGACCGCCTATAATCTGGCGCTACTTTCGCGACTGCGCCCGCGCATCCGACCGGGCCCAGCACCGGCTGCCAGTATTGTGACGACGGCCCTGGCAAGCCCCGGCCCGGACTGCCTTTGGGCCCATTGCATCGGTTCCGGCCGTCGTCAACCCCACGAACTGGCCAAGCGAGCGACCCGATGAATTCGATTCTGCTGCGAGTGTTCCCCTTCCTCAGCTGGCGCCCGACGAAGCAAACCCTCAATGCGGACCTCATCGCCGGGATCTCGGTCGCCCTGGTCCTGATCCCGCAGTCCATGGCCTATGCCCAGCTGGCCGGGCTGCCGCCGGTGTACGGGCTTTACGCCTCCCTCCTGCCCGTCATGGTCGCCGCGCTGTGGGGTTCATCGAACCAGCTCGCCACCGGCCCAGTCGCCGTGGTCTCGCTGCTTACCGCCTCGGCGCTGATACCGCTGGCCGCCGAGGGCTCGTCCGAATTTGTCATGCTGGCCATTGCCCTGGCATTCATCGTGGGCCTGATCCAGTTGATGCTGGGGTTGTTCAAGCTTGGCGCGCTGGTCAGCTTTATTTCGCATCCGGTCATCGTCGGCTTCACCAATGCCGCGGCCATCATCATCGCCCTGTCGCAGTTGAACAAGATCATCGGCGTCCCGATTGATACCAGCGGCCACTTCATGCTGGGCCTCTGGGGCGTGATGACGGAATTGGGCAGCGTCCACTGGCCCACACTGGCGTTCGGCCTCGGCGCCATTGGCCTGATGGTGCTGATGAAACGGTTCGTGCCGAAGATCCCGGGGGTACTAGTCGCCGTAGTCGTGGCGATCCTGGTGAGCTGGGCAATCGGCTACGAGCAGAAGGCCGAGACGTCCCTTCAGCAGATCGCCCCGGCCCAGGTTCTGACTCTCGCACAGTCCATCGAGAGCGATGGCAAGCGCCTCGCCGATCTCGACGAGCAGATCCGCCGGCTGGAAGCAGAGCTCCAGGAACAGGAGGGCGCCGAGGCCGTGCGCCTGCGCCACGAGGCCGACCAGCTGCGTCTGCAGCGCGATGAACTGCGCCCCGAACTTGCCGGCATGCGCGAGGAGATCCGCGACATCACGCTGCGTCGCGTCCCCGGCGAGAATGATCAGCCTGCGCGGTTCATTGCAGACGATCACCTGACCGATGCCGAACGTGCACGCGCCGATCGCGCCGCATGGCGCATCGAACGGGTCGGTGAAGATTCCGTTCATCTGAATGGCGGCGGCGCCGTAGTGGGCAATGTGCCCCAGGGCCTCCCCGGGTTCTCGATCCCGGATATCACCTTCGGCACCTTCACCACGCTGCTGACCACCGCCTTCGTCATCGCGCTGGTGGGCTTCACCGAGGCCATCGCGATCGCCAAGGCCATGGCGGCACGGACCGGGCAGCGCCTGGACCCCAGCAAGGAGTTGATGGGTCAGGGTCTGGCGAACATCGCCGGCGGCTTCACTCAGGGTTACCCGGTAAGCGGCTCGTTCTCGCGATCAGCGGTCAACCTGAATTCGGGCGCCAAGACCGGCCTGGCCTCGGTCTTTACCGCGGTGATCATCGGCCTGGCCCTGCTGTTCCTGACGCCGCTGATTTATCACCTGCCACAGGCGGTCCTCGCTGCGATCATCATGATGGCGGTTGCCGGGCTCGTGAACTTCAAGGCCATCAAGCACGCATGGGTGGCCAACAAGCACGATGGCGCTGCCGCGGTGGTGACCTTCGTTGCGACCCTCGCAATGGCTCCGAACCTGGACTACGGCATCCTCACCGGTGCCGGTCTGGCCATCGTGCTGTATCTGTACCGCACCATGAAGCCGCGCGTCTCGGAACTGGCACGCTACGAGGACGGCACCCTGCGCGAGGCCCAGCGCTACGGCCTGGAGACCAACGAGAAGGTCGGCATCATGCGCTTCGATGGGTCGTTGTACTTCGCCAACGTGCCCTACTTCGAAGATGCCGTACTGGACCTGCTGGCCCGCCACCCACAATCCAAATATCTGATCGTCGTCGGCAAGGGCATCAACGAGATCGACGCCTCCGGCGAAGAGGTCATCCATCAACTGGTGCACCGCCTCAAGGCGCGCGGCATCACGCTCGTGTTCGCCGGCGTCAAGGCCCAGATCATGGAGGTCATGCAGCGCACGGGGCTGGACGACATCATCGGCAAGGACAACATCTTCAAGTCCACCGACCATGCGGTGAAGACCATCTCGGAAAAGGTCGGCGAGCCGATCAAGTAACCCGCGCCGGGCCGATCACCGCGTGATCGGCCCGCATGCCCTGAAACCGCAAGGGAAACGCTGCAACCGGGAACGCTTGTCGCTACACTGTGCTTGTTTCGAATCCAATGAGGAGTTGACCCGTGTCCCGAGACCAGATCGTCCGCTCGAGTCGCAATCCGTCCAGCACTGGTTCCATCAGCGAGACCATCTCCACCAACAAGGTGATCCGGCAGACCTACATGCTGCTGTCGCTCACCCTGGCGTTCAGCGCGATCACCGCGTTCATCGCCATGGCGGTCAACGCGCCGCCAGTGCACTGGATCATCATGCTGGGGGTGCTGATCGGCGGCCCGTTCGCCATCCACGCCGCGCGCAACTCGGCGCTGGGCATCGTGCTGACCTTCGCCTTCACCGGCGTGCTGGGCTTCTTCCTCGGCCCGATCCTGACCATGTACCTGGGTCTGCCGAACGGGCCACAGATCGTCGGCAACGCCTTCGCCGCCACTGCGGTCGCGTTTGTCACGCTTTCCGGCTACGCCCTGGCCACCAAGAAGGACTTCAGCTTCCTCGGCGGCTTCCTGGTCGTCGGCCTGATCGTCGCCCTGCTGGCCATCGTCGCCAACCTGTTCCTGGCGATCCCGGCCCTGTCGCTGGCCATCTCGGCCGCGGTTGTCCTGCTGCTGTCGGCCGCCATCCTGTTCGACACCAGCCGGATGATTCACGATCCCGAGGCCAACTACATCGTGATGACGGTCTCGCTGTACGCGAACCTCTATGTGATGTTCCTGCACCTGCTGAACCTGTTCCACGCCTTCATGGGCGACAACTAGGGTTCCGCGCTGCACAGCACGGCAGGAATGCGTTCCAGGGCCCCGCACAGCGGGGCCCTTTTCATTGGACACCATCTTCATTGAATACGGATACACGCCGATCATGAGCCACCTTCAACGCGGCGTCTTTCTCGATCTCGCCACGGTCGACCGCGACGATCTTGACCTGACCGAACTCCGGGCCAGCCTTCCCGAGTGGTCCTTCCACGAGCACACCGAGCCGGATCAGCGGCTGGGCCGGATCGGTGATGCCGAGGTGATCGTCACCAACAAGGTCGAGCTGAATGCGGAGGTACTGGCCGCAGCCCCTCGCCTGCGACTCGTCTGCGTCGCCGCCACCGGAACCAACAATATCGACGAGGAAGCAGCCCACTGCCTGGGTATCGTCGTCAGCAATGCGCGCGACTACGCCACCGACTCCGTGGTGCAGCACGTCTTCACCCTGCTGCTGACGCTGGTCACCCAACTGGACGCCTACCGCGCGGACATTCGCGCCGGTCGCTGGAGCGCCTCCGATCAGTTCTGTCTCCTCGACCACCCCATCGGCACGGTGGCCGGAATGCGCCTCGGCATCATCGGCTGGGGCGTACTGGGCCGGGCCACCGCGCGCGTCGCCGAGGCCTTTGGCATGGAGGTGCTGGTGGCCGAGAGTCTGAATCCGGACCGCGCAGCACAAGAGGATCGCGTGCCGCTGGAACGGTTGCTGGGACAATGCGACGTCATCAGCCTGCACTGCCCCCTGACCGCGACGACCCGGCACCTCATCGATGATGCCGCCCTGCGCCAGATGCGTCCGGGGGCCCTGCTGCTGAACACCGCCCGGGGTGGCCTGGTCGATCCCGAGGCCCTGGCCAGGTACCTGCGCAGCGGGCATCTCGGCGGCGCCGGCATCGACGTACTGGAACCGGAACCCCCACCGGCGGAACATCCCCTGCTGGCCGACGATATCCCCAACCTCGTCCTCACGCCCCACACCGCCTGGGCCGCGCGAACCGCCCGGCAGCGGGTGATCGACGAGGTCACGGCCAATATCCACGGCTACGCGAGCGACCAGCCGCGCAACGTGGTGGAGTAACGCACATGGATTCGGAAGCCCTGCAAAAACGCATCGAGGATCTGGAGATCCGCCTGGCCCATCAGGAATACACCCAGGAGGAGCAGGCCCGCGTGCAACTGGAGCTGCAACAGGCCAATACCGAGCTGCGCCAGCAGGTCCAGTGGCTGCGCGCTCGCATGCGCGACCTCGAGGAGCACGGCGGCGGGCCGGAGGGCGCCGAACCACCCCCGCCGCACTACTGACGCCCATGCCACTCACCGTACGCGCGGCCCCCGGCCACGAGTCCGCCGCCAACGCACTGCGCCTGGCCTTGGCGGCGCGCAGCTACGCCCATGCCGGGGAAGCCACGCTCGTGCTGGAGACGGGAGACCGCGGGCTCGAACTGGTCCGCGAGGACGTACACCCGCCGCTGCGACTGCAGCTGGACTTTGCCGCCGGGCGCCAGGGCTACCGCCTCGCCCATGCCGGTCACCAGCGCGAGGGCCTGATCCGCGCCTTCGGCAGACTCCCGCGTGACGGTCATGTGCTGGATGCCTCCGCCGGCCTGGGCCGCGACACCCTCCTGCTGGCCGCGCACGGCTTCCGGGTCACGGCCTGGGAGCGGCATCCCGTGGTGTACCACCTGCTCGCCGACGCGCTGGAACGCGCGGCGGCCAGTCCGGAACTCGCGCCCATCATCGGACGCATCACCCTGCACGAGGGGAAGGCCGATCCAGCGCATCTCGCCGTCCCGGCAATGGCCGCGGTCTTCGATCCCATGTTCCCGGAACGGGCCAAGCGGGCCGCGGTGAAAAAGGACATGCAGCTGATACAGGCGCTGATGCCCGAGGCGGCCGACCCCGACTCGGAGCAAACCCTGGCCACCCTGCGCCAGCACGTGGAACGTCGCGTCATCGTCAAGCGCCCGCTGCATGCGCCCGCCCTCGGTCCCGACTCGCCCCAGGCGAGCATCAAGGGCAAGAGCGTGCGCTTTGACCTCTACCCTGCCATCACCCTCGCGAAGGTGGAGGACGGCTGACTCAGACCGTCCAGGCCGGACACGGTTTTCCGCGTCCGCAGAGGCACCCGCATAGCGAGTTGGCGCCTGCCGGAACCACGTCACCCCTGGGGCCCGGTGAAAGAGCCAGGGCAGCTTGGGAGGTCACCTTCACGGTCTGCCCAGGATCAGTTGGTCATCCCCGGCGAAGCGATAGTCGGGGATGGGCAGGTTGCGCCGGGCCGATTGATCCGCATATACGCGGCCGGCGCCGTCGTAACGTCCGCCCCGGCAGCGGTCGACAAAGCCACCGCTCCAGCCGTCGGCCTCGTCCGGATGGACCAGGTCCAGCTCGCAACCCAGATCCGCACTTTCGCCGATCACCACCAGCCACTCGGGCCGGAAGCTGCGCAATGGCCGATCCAGCCCGTCCGGTTGCTGGCCGCGGCGGGCCTCCGGGTCGACCAGCTCGTCATCACCGGCCAGGGCGGCCTGCCACGCAGCATCGCGATGGACCACAAGCACGTGGCGGCTACCGTGAATCACACGCAGGGCCTCGCCCGGGGCAATCTCGGCAAGATCCACCCGCAGCGTCTCGCCACGGGTATCGCCCGGTCCGGAAAAGGCGTACCGGAGCATCACCCCAACCAGCAGCAGGGCGGCCCCGAGAACCATCAGTTTGATCAGGGCGCGGATGCGTACCCGAGTCAGCGAGTCGTTTGTTGCGTGCACCTGGTATCCCCGTTCGCGTCCGGAACCCCCCGGAACCCGCGTCGAAATCGCTTTGCCTGAGACGGACGCACGCCGAGGGAAATACTCATGAATGTACACCCTCGCGCTCGAGTCGCTTTTGCGTGCGAACAAGGCGCGGTGAGCGAAGTGTAGCCGAGCTACATAAGCGAGCCGCAACGCTGGGCGCACGCAAAAGCGGCCGAGCCCCTTCATTCAATGGTTTATGGGGTTGGCACCCCAGGTTCCCCGATCCTGCGTTGCGCCGCTTGCGGGTAGAACCACTACCCGCTGCACGGCGCGCCTTGTCTCGGGCAACCTGGGGTGCCAACGCGAGTGTGTACATTCATCAGTATTTCCCTAGACTATGCAGCATGAATGAACCCAAACGCTCCAGTCGCACCTACGTAGGCCTGTACAACGATATGTACGCCGGCATGACCCCCATCGGCAATTTCATCCGCGATGCCTGGGTATTCGGCATCCTCCCGGAGGACGAAACCTGCGATGGCTGGGATGTCTCGCGCATCCAGATGCTGCATGACCAGGTCAACGCCGAGTGGGACAAATACAGCCTGCGCATCAGCAACCTCCCGCCCGAGCTGCGCGAGCGCCATGAGCGCATCCATAACGAAGCCATCGAGCGCGCCCGCGAGCACGGCTGGGTCGCCGGCCAGGACATCGACAGCGAGATGGGCGACGACGCCTGATGGGGGCCAGCGAACCGCTGATTCGCCCCCTTGTTGTCATCGCTGCCCTGCTGGGAGGGACTGCCGTCGTCCTCGGCGCCTTCGGCGCCCACGCCCTGCAGGAACGCCTGACGGAACAGGCCCTCGCGACCTGGCATACCGGCGTCCAGTATCACTTCATCCATGCCCTGGCCCTGCTGCTGGTCGCGGCGTTGTGGGCCCACCTGGCCAACGGCTGGGCCGCTGCCAGTGCTGTGGCGTTCGTGATCGGCATCCTGCTGTTCTCTGGGAGCCTGTATGCCCTGGCGCTCGGCGCACCCCGTATCCTCGGCGCGATTGCACCGCTGGGCGGCACCGCGTTTATCCTCGGCTGGGCCGGGTTGGCCATTGCCGCCTGGCGCGGCTGACCTATAATCACGGCGCAGTCACCCCCCTCTTCCCGACCGTATCGAGATCCCCATGAGCCAGACCTCCTTCGCCGTATTCGCCGAAAACACCCTGGACGACATCCAGACCCGCCTCACCGAGCAAAGCGCGCTGGACGACCTGGACATTGACCTGATCGACGGCGTGATGACGATCGAATTCGACGATGGCGCCCAGTTGATCCTGAACCGCCAGGAGGCCGCACAGCAGATCTGGCTCTCCTCGCCCGAAGGACCGGCCCATTTCGGCTATTCCGAGGAGGAAGGCACCTGGATCGACGATCGCAATGGCGAAGAGCTGCACGCGACCCTGGTGCGGGTCATCGAGCAGAAACTGGGCGTACCCGTCGAGCTCTGATCCGGCGACCACAGGTCGCTGTCAGTCGCCCTTGCCGGCGCCCTTCTTCGAATCGTCCGGGCCCGCGGCCTCGCGTTCCTCCTGCGTTGCGGGCGCCTCTTCCAGCGCCCGCAGATGCGCCTCGACCTCGGCCAGTACCGGGTGGGGCTTGTCCTGCTCCAGCGCCATATCGATCGCCTTGAGCGCCTCCACCGCCTCCGCATCACCGCGCAGCGGCATGCGCGCGACTCCCAGCGCCAGCATGCGGAACTGGCGGAACACCAGATAGCTGAGCGTCGCCACCACCAGGGCGGCCCACACGTTGTCCTGGAACCAGAGCCATACCGCTGCCCCGTAGCCCCCGAAGGTCAGCGCGAAGATTCCCAGCGCTACGCGGTGGGAACGGGCAACGATGCCTTCCAGCACTTCACGGTTGCGGATTACGAAGTCACGGTCGAAATGCAAAGGGATGATTCCTTGAGTCAGCGGCGTGGTCAGGGGCGCGGCGGCTGCTGGGCACGCCAGCGTTCGAAGGTCGGATACTCCTCGTAGCCACCGGTCAGGACAAAGTCCAGCACGTTGCGCAGCCGATTCTGATGGACGACCGAATCGATGCGGATAATCTCTTCGCCACGCTCGTCGAAGAATATAAGCGTGGGCGCCCAGTGCACACCCAGTTCCGCGGCCCAGTCTTTTGCGTTGGTGCGGTCGCCACCCGGCGTCAGCACCGGCGTATCGGCATCGTCGGCATCCAGCTGCACCGCATCCATCAGGCCGATGCGCTCCAGCACTTCGTCCTGCTGCAGCGGCTCGGAGTGCATGATATCGCAGGCATGGCAGGCCTCGCGCTCAAAGAACACCACCAGTGGGCGTTCGGCGGGGATTCGGCTCCGATCCAGCGCATACGGCTGGTTGATGAAGAACTCCCGCTGGTTGATGTCGTCGAGATCGAACTTCGGCGGTGGGTCGGCACGCTCCAGATAGTCGCGAAAACTCTCCTCGCGATCATGCCGGTCAATCACGTATTCCAGAAGCGCGCGGAACCGGTATGGCGGGTAGTAACCGCGCATCTGATGGATGCGCTCGCCGTCCTCATCGTAAAAGGCAATCGAAGGGGTAAAGTTCAGCCGTTGTTCGGCGGCGTAGCGCCGTTCGAGCCAGGTCTCGCCGTCCAGGTCCGTGACTTCACGTGTGCCCAGCGCGTCGATGGCCACCACGTTGAAGTGTGACGCCAGGTACTCGCGGATATCGTCCTGTGCGAAGTTCTTGTCGAACAGCGCCTCGCAATAGGGGCAGTCATCCATGCCGAAGTAGACGGCCAGCCCCATCTTTCCCTGCTCCACCGCGTCTTCCAGGTCCTCGCGCAGATCGAGGAAGCTCAGCTCGAACCAGTCGGGCGTATGCAGCCCAATCGGGCGCGGGGTGTCATCGAACACGATCCCCTCGTCGGGTTCGACGGATTCGTCCGCCACAGAGGCGGTCGCGAACAACACCACCATGCCCACCAGCGAGACGACGCTCGCCAGCCAACCCAACCAATTCTTCCTGCCAAGGGCGTTATTCACGTCGAGAAGACTCCCGGTGGACCTCCTATTCGGACGGCGGCTCCATTACCGAGGTTCCCCCGAGATACGGGCGCAGTTTTTCGGGGATGTGGATCGAGCCGTCTGCCTGCTGGTGATTCTCCAGCAGCGCGACCAGGGCCCGGCCCACCGCAACCCCGGAGCCGTTGATGGTATGCACCAGCTCCGGGCGTTCGCCCGCCTTCGGTCGGAAGCGCGCCTGCATGCGGCGCGCCTGGAAGGCCTGGAAGTTCGAGCAAGAGGAGATCTCGCGGTAGGCATCCTGGGCCGGCAGCCAGACTTCCAGGTCATAGGTGCGCGCCGCGGCAAAGCCCATGTCCCCGGCGCTCAGGAGCATCACGCGGTACGGAAGTTCCAGCGCCTGCAAGACCCGCTCGGCATGGCTCAGGAGTTCCTCCAGTGCGGCATCCGAGCTCTCCGGCTGCACGATCTGCACCAGCTCCACCTTCTCGAACTGGTGCTGCCGGATCAGGCCGCGCACGTCGCGCCCATAGCTGCCCGCCTCGGAACGAAAACACGGGGTGTGGGCCACCATCTTCAGCGGCAAGGCTTCGGCATCGAGGATCTGCTCGCGCACCAGGTTGGTCAGGGTGACCTCGGCGGTGGGGATCAGACGGTAACGCTGGTCACAGTCGACCGAGAACAGGTCATCGTCGAACTTCGGCAACTGCCCGGTCCCCTCCAGCGATTCGGGATTGGCCAGATAGGGGACGTAGGTCTCCTGGTAGCCGTGTTCGCCGGTGTGCAGATCCAGCATGAACTGGGTCAGTGCCCGGTGCAGGCGCGCCATCTGACCGCGCATCACCACGAAACGCGAACCGGCCACCCGCACCGCGGCCTCGAAGTCCAGCCAGCCACCGGGCAGGCCCAGGTCCACGTGATCGCGCGGCGTGAAATCAAAGGTCCGCGGGGTCCCCTCGCGGCGGACCTCGACGTTGTCTTTCTCGTCCAGTCCGTCGGGCACGTCCGCTTGCGGCAGATTCGGGATCTGCATCAGCATCGCATCCAGCTCCTGCTGGACCCCGTGCAGATCGGTCTCGCACTGCTTGAGCTCGTCGCCCAGGCGCCCGACCTCGGCCTTCAGCGGCTCGATGTCCTCGCCCCGCGCCTTCGCCTGCCCGATACCCTTGGAGCGGGTGTTGCGGTCGGCCTGCAGCTCCTGGGTGCGCATCTGCAACGCCTTGCGCCGGGCCTCCAGGGCCTTGAAGCGTTCGCGGTCCAGGGTATAGCCACGGCGTTCCAGAGCGGTGGCAGTCGCATCCAGGTCCTGGCGCAGGCTGTGGATATCAAGCATGACGGATTTCCGGCAAGGGGTGGAAAGAACGACGGGGAAGTCTACGGTTGCCGTCCCGTGGCGTCCACGGTCGCGGCCAATGCCCTCACGAGGCGACCGGCCCGACCCCCAGCAGGAATCGAGTTCCGTGGAGCCCGGCTGCCGCAGCCAGCACGCAGACCAGCAGGCTCGCGAGCATGTAGCCCAGTGCACGCGCCCAGGCGCCTACATCCACCATGTGAACGACTTCCAGGGAGAAGGTGGAAAATGTCGTAAAGCCACCCAGCACCCCGACGACCAGCAACAAGCGCCAGGCCGGGTGCAGTTCCAGGCGCTCCACCAGCACCACGGCCAGCACACCGATCAGGAACGAGCCGAGGATGTTGATGCTCAACGTACCCCAGGGAAAGGCACGCCCGAAGTGCGCCACCATCCACTCCTGCATCCCCAGCCGCAGTGCCGAGCCCAGCGCACCGCCTGCCGCCACTGCCAGATACGAGCCCAGCCCAATGCCCATCATCACGTCCCGCTTGCGGAAAAGACCCACAGTTTATGCGATCACCTCGCACGGACCCAGCAGACCCCTACCATCGAGGCCATGAGCGCCCATCCCGCCACACCGCCGACCGAGGCCGCCGCACAGGCGCTGGCCGCGGTCATTGAGGGTCTGACCACCGAGCTGCCCTCGGACGCCCTGGTGGTCGAGGCCGCGGAACGCCGAGCCTATGAGTGCGACGGTCTCTCCGCCTACCGCCAGATCCCCGGGGCCGTGGCCCTGCCACGGACCCACGAGGAACTGCTGACCTGCCTGCGGCTTTGCCGCGAGCACGGGGTCCCGATCGTGCCGCGCGGGGCTGGCACCGGGCTGTCCGGCGGCGCCCTGCCCAGCGAGACTGGGCTGCTGCTGTCCCTGGCGCGCTTCAATCGCATCCTCGAGATCGATGCCGACAACCGCTGCGCGGTCGTCCAGCCCGGCGTGCGCAACCTCGCGATCTCCGAGGCGGCGGCTCCACAGGGGCTCTACTACGCACCCGACCCGTCCTCGCAGATCGCGTGTTCCATCGGCGGCAACGTGGCCGAGAACGCGGGAGGCGTGCATTGCCTGAAGTACGGACTCACCGTGCACAACGTGATCGGGCTGGAGCTGGTCACCCTGGATGGCGAGATCATCCGCCTCGGCGGCAAGACGCTGGATAGTGCCGGACTGGACCTGCTCGCCTTCATGGTTGGCTCGGAGGGCATGCTGGGCATCGTGACCGAAGTCACCGTGCGCCTGCTGCCCCGCCCCGAGCGCACCCAGGTCCTGCTGGCCAGCTTTGACCAGGCCGAGGCCGCCGGACGCGCAGTGGCAGGCATCATCGCCGCCGGACTGATTCCCGCCGGGCTGGAAATGATGGACAACGCTGCCATCCGCGCTGCGGAGGACTTCGTCCACGCCGGCTACCCGGTAGACGCGGCCGCGATCCTCTTGTGCGAGCTCGACGGCACCAACGCCGAGGTCTCCGAGGACGTCATGGTGGTACGCCAGAAGCTCCTGGATCTGGGCGCCACCGAGGTGCACACCGCCCGTGACGACGCCGAACGCGCATTGTTCTGGGCCGGACGCAAGGCCGCGTTCCCTGCCGCCGGGCGTATTTCGCCGGACTACTACTGCATGGACGGGACCATCCCGCGCCACCAGATCGGGATGGTGCTGGAACGAATCAACACCCTGTCGCGCGAGGTTGGCCTCGGCGTGTGCAACGTGTTCCACGCCGGCGACGGCAATCTGCATCCACTGATCCTCTACGACGCCAACCAGCCCGGGCAACTGGAAACCGCGGAGGCCTTCGGCCAGCAGATCCTCGAACTCTGCGTCGAGGTCGGTGGCACCGTCACCGGGGAACACGGCGTAGGCGTGGAAAAGCTGGACGGCATGTGCGTGCAGTTCGCCGCGCCGGAACTGGAGCAGTTTCACCACCTGCGCCGCGCGTTCGACCCGCTGGGGCTGCTCAACCCCGGCAAGGCCATCCCCACGCTCGCCCGCTGCGCCGAGTTCGGGCGCCAGCACGTCCACGGTGGGCAGCTGTCGCACCCGGAACTCCCGCGCCTGTAGGATGACAGGCTCGACCCAACCGAGCTGAGCCTCCGATGCCCAGGGCCACCCTTGCAACCGCGCTGGCCGACGACTTCTCCGGAGCCGTCGACGCCACGCTGAGCGCCCTGCAGGCGTTGATCCCGCTGGACATGTGGATGCTCACGCGGGTCGAGTCCGACGACTGGGTGGTTTTGCACACCCACGGCCACGCACCGCGCATCCGCCCCGGGGCCGCATTCAGCTGGCAGCACTCCTGATATGGATTGACCTGTCAACGGTTGGCTATAGCGTTCGATAGAGGCCTCCTTGTTTCAATGTCTTCGGGTCAGGGCACGAGAAGCGAATTGCGACGGTGGATCACTCTGATATACGTGGGTTGGTTACCGACCGGACTTCACTTCGTCGCGGAGCTGCCCTTCTCTACAGTCGAGGGTCGGCCCTTCCGGGGAAGGGCGCACCTCATAGGAGCGCCAGGGGTTCTCCTCACCGGCCTCTCATGCCCTGGCCC